>DATGUT010000196.1:0-4681 GCA_035301185.1 Salinisphaeraceae bacterium | reverse complement strand
GTTTGATCGCGGGATGGCCCGCTGCGTTTGCTCGGCCATTGCCGCTGTGATGCGCCATTGGCCACTGTAAACGTTGAAGCGCTGGCCGCGCAGAAAGCCGATCAGCGTGGCACCAGCATCCGCGGCCAGTTGTACCGCATGGCTGCTGGGTGCGGATACGGCGCAGATCACTGCGACGCCAGCCTGAATGCTTTTTTGCAGCAGCTCATAGCTGGCGCGGCCAGACAATAGCAGCACATAGTCGTTCAACGGCAGCCGGCCATCCAGCAAGGCGCGGCCAATCAGCTTGTCGAGTGCGTTGTGTCGGCCCACGTCCTCGCGCAGTGCCACCAAGTTGCCGCGGCTGTCGAACAGGCCGACGGCATGCAGACCGCCGGTGGCTTCGAACACGGCCTGGGCCCGACGCAGGCGCTGGGGCAAGGCCAGCAGCATTTGCGGCGTGATGCGAATCGGCACGTCATCCAACTGCGCAGCTGCAGGCAGCGCGAAACTGGGTTTGCCGCACACGCCGCAGGCGCTGGTGGCGAGCGTGCTGCGCTCGCTGCGGGCAAAACGCTGGCGCGCAGCCGGCTTCAGCATCAAGCGCATGACATCGGGCTCATGCGGCGCATGCTTCAGGTACACAATCTCGTCGCAGCTGTTCACGACCCCTTCGCCATGCATCAGCCCAGCCACCAATTCCCGATCTGCACCTGGTGTGCGCATGGTAATGAGCGGCCGAGCGCCCGCCACTTGTATTTCCAGCGCCCGCTCGACCGCCAGCAAATCCATGCGCGGGCGCAGCTCACCCTCGGCAAAGGCAGCAACGCGTGTGCGTCGCCACGGATTCTGGTCGCTTTTCGTCATTATGGCTCGGGGCTGCGTTGCTCTCTGCGTAATTGCGCCATGAAATGGATGTCGATTTAACTCGGGATTGCCCTTGCTCGGCTAGGGGAAAGACTCGTTGCCAATGTGTTGAGGGTTCGGTTTTACTGGGTGTGATCGAGTTGCATTTGCCAGTGAGTTGCAGCCATGACCGAGCCGCATGCCGCAGATATCGTTTCTTTCACCGTTGACGACGAAACCTTGTCCGGCCAGGCCGACGAACCGCTGCTGGATTGCCTGGAGCGCCACGGCCGCTACCTGCCGCACTTGTGTTATCACCCCGGCCTGGGGCCGCTGCAGACCTGCGACACCTGCCTGGTGTTGGCGGGCGGCGAGCTGCTGCACGGCTGCAGCCTGCGCGTGCGTGACGGGCTGAAGATTGACACTCGCGCTGAAAAGGCACGCAGCGCCCGCAGCGAGGCCATCGATCGCGTGGTCGCCAAGCACGAGCTGTATTGCACAGTGTGCGAGAACAACAACGGCGACTGCGAAGTGCACAATGCAGTCGCCGACATGCAGGTGCCCGGCCAGCGCTATCCATACAAACAAAAGCCCTACGAGGTCGACAACAGCAGCCCGTTCTATCACTACGACCCGGACCAGTGCATCCTGTGCGGGCGCTGTGTCGAGGCCTGCCAGAATGTGGAAGTGAACGAAACGCTGTCCATCGACTGGAGCCGTGAGCATCCGCGCGTGATCTGGGACGACGACCGCCCGATCAACGAGTCGAGCTGTGTCTCCTGCGGCCAGTGCGTCACCGTCTGCCCGTGCAATGCGCTGATGGAAAAGGACATGCTCGGCGAGGCAGGGCCATTCACCGCCATGCCGACAACGCTCAAGCGGCCCATGATCGATTTGGTCAAGGGCATCGAGCCGACCACCGGCTTCAAGCCCATCGTGCGCCTGTCGCAACTGGACGAAAAGCTGCGCGATCAGGAAATCAAGCGCACCAAGACCGTGTGCACCTATTGTGGCGTCGGCTGCTCGTTCGAGATGTGGACCCGCGGGCGCCAGATCTTGAAAGTCCAGCCCTCGCACGAAGCGCCGGCAAACGGCATCAAAACCTGCATCAAGGGCAAGTTCGGCTGGGATTTCGTCAACAGCGACCAGCGCCTGACCACGCCGCTGATTCGCGAGCATGGCCGCTTCCGCGAAGCCGGCTGGGACGAGGCGCTGGATTTGGTGGCCCGGCGCCTGACCGAGACCAGCGAAAAGCACGGCCGCGACGCACTGTCGTTCGTGGCCTCGAGCAAGTGCACGAACGAAGAGGCTTATCTCATGCAGAAGCTGGCGCGGGCCGTGTTTCGCACCAACAACATCGACAACTGCTCGCGCTATTGCCAGAACCCGGCCACAACGGGGTTGTTCCGCACCGTCGGCCACGGCGGCGACACCGGCTCGATCAAGGATTTGGAGGCCGCCGAGCTGATCATGATCATCGGCTCGAACACGGCCGAATGCCATCCGGTGATCGCCTCCAGCATAAAACGCTCGCAAAAGCTCTACGGCCAGAAGCTGATCGTGATGGATCCACACAAGCATGAAATGGCGCAGCGCGCCGATTTGTACCTGGCGGCGAAAAACAGCACCGACCTGGTCTGTCTGTGCGCGCTGGCGCGCTACATGTTCGACCAAGGTTATGCGGATACCGAATTCCTATCCAAATACGTCAAGCATGTCGATGAATTCAAACAATCAGTGGAAGGCTTCACCCTGGATTACGCCGCCGAAGTCACCGGGCTGGCCAAAGACGACATCATCCAGGCCGGCGAGATGATCGGCAATGCGAAAAAAGTGTGCATCGTCTGGGCCATGGGCATCACCCAGCACAGCCACGGCTCGGATACCTCCACGGCCATTGCCAATCTGCTGCTGGTGACCGGCAATTACGGGCGTACCGGCACGGGCGCCTACCCCATGCGCGGGCACAACAACGTCCAGGGTGCCAGCGATTTCGGCTCGCTCACGGAATACCTGCCCGGCTACGACCTGGTCAGCGATGATGACGCGCGCGAGCGCTTCCGGAAAGGCTGGGGTGTGGACTGGCTGCCGGATCAGCCGAGTCTGAACAACCACACCATGGTCGATGCCATGCAGGATGGCATGCTCAAGGCCATGTTCCTCATGGGTGAGGAAATGGCGCTGGTGGATGCCAACTCGAACAAGGTGCAGGCTGGCTTCGAGGGCCTGGAGTTCATGGCGGTGGTGGACATTTTCTTCTCGCGCACGGCCGAGTTCGCCGACGTGGTGCTGCCCGGCGCGCCAAGCGTGGAAAAGGAAGGCACCTTCGTCAACACCGAGCGCCGCTTCCAGCGCCTGTACCAGGTCATGGAACCGAAGGGCGACAGCCGACCAGATTGGGCGATTCTCACCGACCTGGCCAAGCGTCTCGGCCATGACTGGGGTTATGAGCACCCCAGCGACATCATGGCTGAGGCCGCCAGCCTGACGCCGCTGTTCGCCGGGGTGAGCTATGCGCGCCTGGAAGGCTGGCAGTCGCTGCAGTGGCCAGTCGCAGAAGACGGCACCGACACGCCGCTGCTGTTTCCCGATCTCAAGTTCAATTTCGACGACGGCCTGGCGCGGCTGCATCCGGTGGAATGGCATGACGCCGCCGAGCGCATCGATGACGAGTACGACCTGCATCTGAACAACGGCCGCCTGCTGGAGCACTTCCACGAAGGCAACCTGACCGGCCAAGGTGATCGCATCAACAGCCAAGTGCCGGGCGCCTTCGTCGAAATGTCGCCCGAGTTGGCAAAAAGCCGCGGCGTGAAAAGCGGCAGTCTGGTGCGCCTGACCTCGCGGCGTGGCAGCTTCGACGTGCCGGTGCTGATTTCGGACCGGCCGCGCAAGGATAATCTCTACACCCACATCCACACCAGCCGCCAATCGGTGAACCTGCTGACCGGCGATCATGCCGATCCGGTGGTGGATACCCCGGCGTTCAAGGAACTGGCCGTGAAGATGGAAGTGCTGCAATACGAAGGTGAACCGCCGCTGCCCAAGGTCAATTTCCGCCATTACGGGCGCACCCCTGTCTCCGGCGTCCAGGTCAACCGCAAATGGGAGCGCGACGATTACGTGCAGCCGCCGGCAACGGCGCCCAAACCGGATCGTGTCTAAGCCAGATCGCACATAGAGTTCTCACCAGCACAGGATACTGCCATGGCCGAGCCGCTACGCTACCAAGTCCCTGCCGAAAATCCGGCCCAACAGCAGCGCGAGCAGGCTTATGCCGAGCTCGATCAGTTGGTGCTGCTGCTACACAAGCATCAGGCGCTGCGCCTGGCTGGCGATGCGACCGCCGCGTTGGCCGACATGACTCGCATCGTCACCCAAGAGTTGGCTACGGACGAAGGCAAGCAGGCACTCGAAAACCTGTATTTGCTCCTGCGCATTCTCGGGCGCATCCCACCCGAAAAAATGCAGCGTTTTGCCACGGCCACCAGCGAAGCCTTTGAGCAGTTGGAGCAGTTCCCCCCTGAGGATCAGCCCTACCCGCCCGGCATCGGCGGCAGCCTGAAACTGCTGCGCGACGAGGAGCTCTGGGAGGCACTGGGCCCGCTCCTGGAAGGGCTCAAGGCATTCGCGGCCCGACAACAGGAGTATTGATTTGCCACGCGATGATCACTCGCAACCGCACCAACACAGGATGCATGCATGAAAACAGTCACTCTCCCCGCCGGCGAACAGGTATCAGCCTTTGGCCAGGGCACCTGGTACATGGGCGAAAATCCGGCCAAGCGCACGGAGGAAATCGCCACGCTGCGCCTCGGCCTCGATCTCGGCCTGACCCTAATCGATACCGCCGAGA
>DATGUT010000195.1:0-3936 GCA_035301185.1 Salinisphaeraceae bacterium | reverse complement strand
ATCGCATCTTCAAAGACTACGACGATATCGTCGATCGTGTCTGCCAAGCATGGCGCGCATTACTCAATGAGCCTGGTCGAATCACATCTATCACGTATCGCGAATGGGCTCGTGTCAGTTAATCTATATGGCTGTTGGTATAATATGGTGTTACCGCTCGTTGAGGTAGCGCTGCTACAAGGTGCTCGCCGCGCCTTGTCTTGCCGCAAAATGGCCGCTGCTGTGCGGATCGGGAAATGCGAAAAAGGCTCTAGTTGTCATGATCGGCATCATCCACGTCTGAACCAACAATTGCCAGCAGCGCCATGCACAGGAACGCAGCGCTGCAAAAACGGCTTGGCGAGCTCCAATTTCATATCCGCACCTGCAAGCCTATTTCCACGATTTGGGCGCTGGGAATGTGATAGCCGGCGGTGGCGTCCATTGAGTTGCGCATCATGAAGCCCAGCAGACGATCGCGCCACGCCGCCATGCCGCTGCGGCGCCCGTGAGCGCTGATCGGCGACTGGCGGCCGATGTAATAGGTCGCCTTATTGAGGTCGATGTCGAGCCCGCGCTTGCTGCAATGGGCCAATTCGGAAGGCACGTTGGGATGCTGCATGTAGCCATAATGCAGCACGACGCGGTAAAAGCCGTCGCCCAAATCATCAAACAGCATGCGTTCATCGCCGCTGGTGCGCGGTACATCCTCGGTCAATACAGTGAGCAGTATTACCTGCTTTTGCAGCGCCTGATTGCGTTCGACGTGATGATGCAGCGCGGGTGGTGTGTCCTTCAGCCGTGCGGTTAAAAAGATCGCGGTGCCGGGAACTCTGGCAACCCCCTTATCCGCCAGCTCCTGCTTCAAATTGGCCACCGGCTTGGCGTCTTTTTTGGTCTCGCGGGTGAGCAATTCGCCGCCGCGCCGCCAAGTCGACATGATCATGAATATCACGACGGCCACCGCGATCGGAAACCAGCCGCCATGCGGAATGCGCATCATGTTGGAGCCGAAATAGGTGAGGTCCACGAGCAAAAAGCCGATCAGGAACAGCACGGCGAGCCACAGCTTCCAGTGGCCGCGTTCACGCGCCACGAAAAACGCCAGGATGGTGGTCACGACCATGGTGGTGCTGATGCTGATACCGTATACGCTGGCAAGCTTGGCGGAGCTCTGGAAAGTCAGCACCAGGAACAGCGTTGCCGCCATCAGCACCCAGTTGATTCCCGGCACATAAATCTGGCCGGAGGTTTCCTGCGAAGTCTGGATTACCCGCAGGCGTGGCATCATGCCCAGGCGCCCAGCCTGGCGGGTCATGGAAAAGGCGCCGGAAATGACCGCTTGGGAAGCCACGATGGTGGCGATCGTGGCAATGCCGACCACCGGGTACAGCAACACATCCGGCACTACGTTGAAGAATGGCTGCGCCGCGGTTCCGGGATTGTGCAGCAGCATGGCGCCCTGGCCGAAATAGTTCAGCAGCAGCGCTGGCAACACGAAGCAGAACCAGGTCAGCTGGATTGGTCGGCGCCCGAAGTGGCCGATATCAGCATAACAGGCTTCGGCACCCGTGGTCACCAGAAATATTCCGAACAGGATCAGAAACGCAACCCAGTGTGCTTCTTGAAAGAAGCGCAGGGCATGCACGGGATTGATCGCCACCCAGACCCCCGGTTCCTGCATGATGCCGTAGATGCCGAGCGCCGCGATGGCGATGAACCAGCAGGTCATGATCGGCCCGAATACGATGCCGATCTTGGCCGTGCCGAAGCGCTGTACCATAAACAGCGCCACCAGGATGGTGATTGTGATCGGGATGACGTAATCGCTCATGTTCTCGGAAGCGATTTCAAGCCCTTCCACCGCGCTCAGAATGGTGATGGCCGGCGTGATCATCACCCCGGCGTAGAGCATGGCCGCGCCGGCCAGGCCCAGCAGGACCAGGAGCCGGCGCTGGATGCGCTCCAGATGCCGCCAGGGGCGCAGCAGGGCGATCAGTGCAAACGTGCCGCCTTCGCCGCGGTTGTCGGCCTGCATGACGAAGGTCATGTATTTCAGTGACACCACGATGAGCAGCGTCCAGAACACCAGCGACAGGATACCGAGCACGTTGACGCTGTTTTGTGCCAGCGTATATTGCCCGCCGCTGAAGGCTGCCTGCAGCGAATACAGCGCACTGGTGCCCAGATCGCCATAACAAATGCCGAGCACGCCGAGCGACAGCGCCAGTCGCTTGCGCAGGCCGGTGCGTTCGGGCTGCTCCTCCGGCGATTCATTGCGTGCGCGCCGGGGCCGGTTCTCGGTCTGGACTTCGGGGGGCTGGCTCATTTGTTTTTGCTCATCGTCGCTACTCCCGCGGCACAGGATATTCGCTGAGTTTTCCAGACAGAATCATCGTTTACGATTGTCTATCAATTGGATGTCAATGGTAGCCTGATGATCGCACTGGCACCACGCACGCCATCCCGAAGACTGGCAAGCTGCATCACGCCATCGAGCCCCTGTTGCCGCCGCCGAGCGCGAGCGCATGCTGGAAAGCAGCGTGCTCAAGCTGCTGCAAGTTGCAATGAGGCGAGTTGACTTGTTCATCGGGCTGTCCTAATTTGAAACAAAAGTCAGGGGAGTCTCGCCAAAGAGACTGAGAGGCCGACAGGGATGATCCCGGCTCGGCGACCCTTCGAACCTGAACCAAGTGATGTTGGCGTAGGAAGATGGCTATTCGTTCTTGCAAACCTCGCTGCTGCCGCCTGTCCCGTGCGCTCTGCGGCGCTGCTCGCCACGGACTCCGCGCCACTCATGCGGGGGCTGTAGTTATCCTCGATTTACAAGTATTGCTGGTCGCGCCGGCGAGCGCACCATGAGTTACTGGTCGGTTATCGGCAGCGGCGTGACCGGGCTGTGCGTGGCGACCGAGCTGCAGGCGCGCGGGGCGAGCCTGGAAGTGATCGTCGATGCGCAAAAACCGGCCGCATCCGCGCTGGCGGGCGGCATGCTGGCGCCCTGGTGCGAGGCCGAAAGCGCGCCGCAGGAGGTCAGCGTGGCTGGCGCCGCGGCGCTGGCCTGGTGGGCCGCGCATGTCAGCGGTGTGGAGCGCCAAGGCAGCCTGGTCTTGGCGCCGGCGCGCGACAGCGCCGAGCTCACGCGCTTTGCACGCCTGACGCGCGGCCACCAGTGGGTCGAGCCGGGCGCGCTGGAGGCTGATCTTGCCGGGCGCTTTGCACGCGGCCTGTATTTTCCCGAAGAAGGCCATCTCGACCCGCGCCGGGCCTTGGCCGAGTTGCAGGCAAGGCTGATCGAGCAAAATGTCCCGTTTCACGAGGGCGCGCCAGTCGGGCGCGTCATCGATTGCCGCGGCATGGCTGCGGCGGACCAGTTGTCGGATCTGCGCGCCGTGCGCGGCGAAATGGTGATTCTACAGACGCGGGAGGTGGCGCTGGCACGCCCGCTGCGGCTGCTGCATCCACGCTTTCCCTGTTACCTCGTGCCGCGCGGCGAGGGCCGCTTCATGCTGGGCGCGACCATGGTGGAAAGCCATGATGACAGCCCGATCAGTGCGCGCGCGCTAATGGAACTCCTGGGCTCTGCCTACGCCATCCACCCGGCGTTTGCGGAAGCACGCATTTTAGAAACCGGTACCGGCCTGCGCCCAGCGTTTGCCGACAACATGCCCGCCATACGGCGCCAGAACGATATTATTTATGTGAACGGCATGTATCGGCACGGCTTCCTGCTGGCGCCGATCATGGCCCAGCGGTTGATGCAGCAATTGGAGCAGGAATTATGACCATGCACATCGAGTTCAACGGCAAGACGGTGCGAACCAAGGCCAGGACCGTGGCCGAGTTCCTGGCCGAGCAGAACATCAATGCCGCTGGCGTGGCTACGGCGGTCGATGGCGATTTCGTGCCGCGCGTGCGCCTCGCGCAGGAACTTCTGCGCGAGGGCAGCAAGCTGGA
>DATGUT010000194.1:0-3994 GCA_035301185.1 Salinisphaeraceae bacterium | reverse complement strand
GACCGGCCACCTGGACGGCTCCGTCATGCTGCTGATGACCGAGTGGGCACAGCGCATCGTCACCTTCCGCCCTGGTGCCGCGGAATTGTTGCTTAATGTCAACTGGCTGTACAAGCTGCATATTTTCCTCGGCCTGACGGTATTCCTGGTGTTTCCATTCAGCCGGCTCGTGCATATCTGGAGCGCGCCATACACTTATCTCACGCGCCGCTATCAGATCGTGCGCCAGCGGCATACCTAACATCCGGGAATCATGCACGGGGCGCATTTGCTGCTGCGGCGGCCAGGCAAAGGCCGCCGCAGGCTTTGTCTGGCGATGCGGAACCCATTATTTGGCAGCGGCAGTCGTTTCATCAACTTCGAAGGCCGCTGACATTCCTTATCCACGCAAGCACAATCTTTTCGGAGCACAGTCATGAGCACGCCCGCCAAGCGTCTGTCCAATGACGGGCTGGTTACCGTAGTCAGAGTCAATGGCATCGAAATTCCAGATGCCGAGATCAACATCGAATCCGGCAACTTCGAAGGTGGCACCATCGAGGAGCGCCAGTACCAGGCCACGGTGTCGCTGGTGATCCGCGAACTGCTGCGCCAGCGCGCCGACGAGCTGGAACTGGCCAACGAAGACGAGCTGGAGCGCCTGGATGAAGTCGTCGCGCACGATGTCCACGTGCCGGCAGCCACCACAGAAGCGTGCCGGGAATACTACGACAAAAATCAAAGCCGCTTTGCGAGCGAGCCGCTGATCGAAGCCCGCCACATCCTGCTGGCGGCCGCCCCGGATGATTTTGAAGAACGCGACCGCCAGCGGACTGTGGCGGAAACCCTGATCGAACGGCTGCAGCAGAATCGAGATGCGTTTCCGCGACTCGCCCGCAAGCATTCGTCCTGCCCGTCGAGCGAGCAGGGCGGCAATCTGGGCCAGCTTTCGCGCGGCCAGACCGTGCCTGAGTTCGACAACAAGGCGCTGTCCCTGCCGGAGGGGCTGGCGGAGCGGCCGATCGAAACCCGCTATGGCTGGCACGTGGTGGAAATCGTGCGCCGCGTGGACGGCGAGCAGCTGCCGTTCACAGCCGTGCAGGAGCGTATCGCCAGCTATCTTGCCGAGCGTTCCCAGCGACGTGCCTTCAGTCAGTACGTGCGCTTGCTGATCGCGGAGGCCGAAATCGAAGGCGTCGATCTGGCTCGGGCGGAGTCGCCGCTGGTGCAGTAGTGCACATCGATCTGCAGCCCGTGCCGCATGTCCGGCACGGGCAAGGATCCCGGCAGATCGTACGCGCGTTTTTCCTCTGCAGCTGCTAGAATCAGCGCCCCTTGCCCGGGTGGCGAAATTGGTAGACGCATGGGACTTAAAATCCCTTGGAGCAAAGCTCCGTGCCGGTTCGAGTCCGGCCCCGGGCACCATGTCTCTTCCTGATATTCACATGCCTGCAGCGCCATTGCTAGTTGCCACTGATCTCGTCTGCGGCTATGCCGAGCAGCAGCTTTTTGCACCCGTATCGTTCGCCTTGAGCGCTGGCCAGGCGCTGCAAATAACCGGCGCCAACGGACGTGGCAAGACGACTCTGTTTCGCACTGTTGTCGGGTTGCAGCGGCCGCTTGCGGGCGCGGTACGTTGGCAGACGGAACAGGAATTGGCGGATGAGCTGTGCTTCATCGGCCATGCCAACGCGCTGAACGACGCGCTTACACCCCTGGAAAACCTGCAGTTGCTGCTGCGCCTGAACGGACGCAGGGCAACAAGCGCTCAGGAGATTCGCGCGACACTGGAGTTGCTCGGACTGACGCGCCTCGGGCGGCGGCCGTGCGAGCGCCTGTCTGCCGGCCAGCGGCGGCGGGTGGCGCTGGCGCGCCTGTGGCTCACGAACGCGCCTTTCTGGGTGCTGGATGAGCCGGCTGCGGCGCTGGATGTGGATGCGCGCGCCGCGCTGTGCGCGCACCTTGCGGCGCACGTGCATCATGGCGGCATGCTGTTGTTCACCACTCACGAACCGCTCGATTTACCGGGTCTGGAGCCGGCGCAGATCGTGCTTGAACCATGCTGAGCGCTTTTGTCGGCGTGCTGCGCCGCGATTTGCGCCTGGCCATGCGCCAGCGCGGCGTGTTGGTGCACCACCTGCTGTTTGCGCTGCTGGTGATCGTACTGTTTCCCATGGGTACGGATGCCGACAGCGCGATGCTGGTTACCATTGCACCGGCGCTGTTGTGGATTACGGTGCTGCTCACCTCGCTGTTGTCGCTGCAGCGCCTGTTCCGCCCGGATTACGAGGACGGCACGCTGGAGCAGTTTCTGCTGTCACCCGAACCACTGCCCATCATTGCACTGGCACGGGTGGTTGCGCACTGGTTGGTCAGTGGTCTGGTGTTTGTCCTCATTTCGCCACTGTTGGCGTTGCTGCTGGACGTGCCCGCGCAAGCGATTCCGGTTATAATATTCAGCCTGTTACTGGGTACGCCGACGCTTGGCTTCATTGGCGCAATTGGAACAGCATTGACGTTGAGCCTGCCGCGTGCAGGCCTGCTGCTAAGCCTGCTCATATTTCCGCTGTATGTGCCGGTACTTATTTTCGGCGCCGGCGCCATACGAGCAGCGCTGACCGGCCTGCCATACGAGGCACCGCTATATCTGCTTGGCGCCTTGCTGACGCTGGCCTTGACCTGCGCCCCCTGGGCCATTGCTGCTGCTCTGAGGATCAGCCTTGAATAAAGGCCGGGCCACAAGCGTCGACGCACCCAAATTGTGATGGATCGCCATGCCGCGCTGGATGCACAAACTTGCTTCGCCTCCTTACTTTTATCGCACCAGCGGCAAGCTGGCGCCATGGCTGGCGTGGCCAGGTGTTGTGCTGATGCTGTGCGGCCTGTACGCCGGCCTGGTGCTGGCGCCGCCTGATTATCAGCAGGGCGATGCGTTTCGCATCATCTACATCCATGTGCCCAGTGCCTGGCTGTCGCTGATGGGCTACAGCGCTCTTGCCACCACCGGCTTCATTGCTCTGGTGTGGCGGCTCAAGCTGGCCGAGATCGCTGTCATTGCCATCGCGCCCGTCGGCGCCAGTTTCACCTTCCTGGCACTGGTGACCGGCTCCATCTGGGGCAAGCCGATGTGGGGCGCATGGTGGGTGTGGGATGCACGGTTGACCTCCGAATTGATTCTGCTGTTTCTCTATTTGAGCGTAATTGCGCTGCACAACGCCATTGAATCGCCGCGCACGGCGGCGCGCGCCAGCTCGCTGCTGGCACTGGTCGGGGTCATTAATGTTCCGATAATCCATTATTCGGTAGTCTGGTGGAAGACTCTGCATCAAGGCTCGACCGTGTTCCGCATGGATGGCCCTTCCATTGAGACTGCCATGCTGGTGCCGCTGTTGATCGCGGCACTCGGTTTTACGTTGCTGTTTGGCTGGCTGGTGCTGTGGCGCCTGCGGGTTTTGTTGCTGTGGCGCGAACGCCGCAGCCGCTGGGTACAACGGGTACTGGCTCATGGTTGACTCCCTGGCTCAATTCGTCGACATGGGCGGTTATGCCGCTTATGTCTGGAGCAGCTACAGCATCACGCTGATTGTGATTGCCGGCAATATTGTCTGGCCGATGGTGCGTTACCGCCAGATACGCCGGCGCATTCAAAACGGGGATTATGATGACTAGACAGCGCCGTCGCCGCTTGATGTTTATCCTGGTGTTGATGCTGGGCCTTTCTGCTGCCACCGTGTTGGTGCTGAATGCAGCCAGCAAAAACCTGATGTATTTTTATCAGCCAAGCGAAATTGCCGCCGGTGAGGTGCCAGTAGATACGCGCTTTCGCGTCGGTGGCCTTGTGGCGCAGGGATCCGTGCAGCACAGCAGCGACAGGGCGCTGGTGCATTTCACGCTGGCGGATTGCGATGCCTCCATCCCGGTGCAATACGCCGGCGTGCTGCCCGATTTGTTCCGCGAGGGGCAGGGCATCATCGCACACGGCAAAATCAATGCGCAGGGACAATTCATTGCCGAC
>DATGUT010000193.1:0-5538 GCA_035301185.1 Salinisphaeraceae bacterium | reverse complement strand
TGGTTGTGAGCACTACGGCGATGGAAAAATACTATCGCACGCACGGGCGCGAATGGGAACGCTATGCTTGGATCAAGGCGCGCCCGATTGCCGGTGATCTTGTCGGCGGGCGCCTATTGCTGGAAAAACTGCGCTCCTTTGTCTATCGTCATTATCTAGACTACGGCACGCTCGAATCGATCCGGGACATGAAGACCCTGATCGACCGGGAAGTCGCGCGCGCGCAGCTGCAGGACAACATCAAGCTCGGCGCCGGCGGCATTCGCGAGATCGAGTTCGTGGCCCAGGGGCTGCAGCTCATTCGCGGCGGCCAAGAGCCAGCCTTGCAGGATCATCGTCTGCTGCCGGTGCTGGCGCGCCTGGCCAGGCATGGGCACTTGCGTGCCGAGACGGCGCAGGAACTCGATCGCATGTATCGTTTCCTGCGACGGATCGAGAACCGGCTGCAAATGTGGGCTGATCGGCAAACCCATGAACTGCCCGCAGATCCTATCCAACGTGCAGCATTGGCCGCGGCCATGGGCTACGCTGATTGGCCTGCCTTTGCCGCAGCACTGGCTGCGGTGCGCGAATCCGTGCATGCAATCTATCAGCGCGTATTCAGCAAGCAACGGGCCGAAGAACCGCCAAGGATTGCTCGCAAGGAGCGGCTGCAATCATTGTGGGACGGGGAGTTGAGTCAGGAAGAAAGCGCCCAGTTGCTGGCGGCATACGGTTTTACGGACAGCGCCGCCATCTGCAGCGCGCTTGTGGGGCTGCGCGCTCACAGCCGCCAGCACGAGCCGCATGATCGGGGCCGGCGCTGGATGAAGCGTTTGATTCCGTTATTGTTCGCCACTGCCGTGACATTAGACGACCCCGATCGTGCGCTGCTGCGCACATTGTCTGTGATTACTGCCGTTAGTGGTCGCAGCACCTATGTCGCGCTGCTGCTGGAGTATCCCGGTGGCCTGGCCACGCTGATGCGGCTTTGTGCCGCCAGCCCCTGGATCACCCGCCACATCAGCCAGCAGCCGGTGTTGCTGGATACGCTGCTGGAGTCGGATCTGTATCGGCCAACTGAACGCCGGACGCTGGCCGAACTACTCGATGACGAACTCGCGGCCTTGCCGCAGCACGATCTGGAACGGCGCATGGACGTGCTGCGCCGCTTCACCCAGCGCGAGACGCTGCGCATCGCGGCGGCGGACGTGAGCGATGCCATGCCCTTGATGATCGTCAGTGATCACCTGACCGATCTGGCCGAAGTCGTGCTGAATGCGGCATTGGCCACAGCCTGGACACAAATGCGCGTGCGCTATGGCTTGCCGCGCAAGGACAACGGCACTTGCGAAGATTTCTGCATCATCGGCTATGGCAAATTGGGCGGCTTTGAGATGGGCTATGGCTCGGATCTCGATCTAATGTTTCTGTATGACGGCGCCCATGAAAAAATGACCGACGGCGCGCGCCAGCTTTCGCATCACGCCTATTTCACCCAGTTGGCGCAGCGGCTGGTGCATATTCTGAGCATTCGCACACCGGCCGGACGTGCTTACGAAGTCGATTTGCGCCTGCGTCCCGGCGGCGATTCCGGCTTGCTGGCCACCCATATCGAGGCCTTCGAGCCATATCAACAGGCGCGAGCCTGGACCTGGGAGCACCAGGCCCTGGTGCGCGCGCGGGTCGTGGCCGGGTCACAAGCGCTGGAGCAGCGTTTCAGCGCCATCCGGGCGACCGCGCTCACCCGACCGCGTGATGTGCAGACGCTGGCCCGCGAAGTGTGCTCCATGCGCACGCGCATGCGGCGCAACCTTGATCGCAGTCGTGCCGACATGCTCGATGTGCGACACATGGCGGGCGGTTTGATCGACATCGAGTTCATGGCCCAGTTCGCGGTGCTGCGTTACGGGCGCGAATGCGAAGAACTGCTGCTGTTTCCCGATACCATTCGCATTCTAGAGACGCTGGAATCGGCCGGCATCGCCGATTACACGAGCACCCGCACCCTGGTTTCCGCCTACCGCGCCTATCGCCGGCGCATCCATAAGCTGGCTTTGCAGGAGCAGGAGGCGCTGATTGCCGCAGACGAGCTGGCACAACGGCGCAGCGCCGTGCAGGCGTTGTGGCAACAGTGGCTTGAAGCCGCGGCGGGATGAGCCGCGCTGCACGCCGCCGGCTGGTCGTCGGAATATAATGGACGCCGCATACATCTGATTACAGCGACACATCTGATGACACAACTGATCCACATCAATCTGGCCAAAGGCTTTCGCGGCGGCGAGCGGCAAACCGAATTGCTGGTGCGGGCGCTGGCCGCGCGGGGTGTATCACAGCGGGTCGTGGTGCGGCGCAACCAACCGCTGGAAGCCCGTCTGGCGGGTTTGGACAATATCCAGGTGCTGCCGATAGGCAAGCCGTTTACCGCCAATCTGGATGTTTTTCGCGCTGGTTTCCTGCATGCGCATGACGGCCGCGGCGCCCATGTCGCGCATTGGGTGCAGCGCGCGCTCGGCGTGCCATATGTCATCACCCGGCGCGTGGATAACACACCCAGTCGCAGCTGGGCGACGCGCCACATGTATCGTCGGGCCGCCGGCGTGGTCGTTCTGTCCAGTGCCATCGAGCGCGTCATGCGCGACTATGAGCCGCAGCTGGAGACCGTACGCATTCCCAGCGCGGCCAGCATGCTTGAGCAGGACACGACGCATGCCGCGGCCCTGCGCTCGGAATGGGGCGGCGAGTTCATCGTCGGCCAGATTGGCGCCCTCGACGACAGCCATAAGGGGCAGCAATACCTGTTGGCGGCTGCGCGCATATTGCTGGCCGAGGATCCAGGCTGGCGTTTTGTCATTGTCGGCGGCGGCAAGGACGAAGCCATGCTGCGCCAGGCGGCCAGCGGTTTGCTGCCGCGAGTCCTCTTCACCGGCCATGTCGACAATGTGGGCGATCACCTGGCGGCGTTCGACGCGCTGGCCTATCCCTCGCTGCATGAAGGACTCGGCTCCACGCTGCTGGATGCCATGCACGCCGGATTGCCGATTGTTGCCAGCGATGTGGATGGCATCCCCGACATCGTCACCCACGGGCAGGAAGGGTTGCTGACTCCACCCGCCGACGGCGATGCGCTCGCGGCCGCATTGCGCCAACTGCGCGCTGAACCGGCGCTGGCGGCGCGGCTGGCAGCGGCCGGGCAGGCGCGGGCGCGTGATTATACGCCTGCAGTGATGGCCGAGCGTTATTTGGCTTGGTATCGGACGCTGGGTTTTGAATTCGAAGACACGGTCATGGCCGAACCCGGATCGGGCTAGCGCTTTTGCCCGGCTGCGCGCAGGCGCTGTTCGCACCCGGCACGGCAAGCGCTGATGCGCCACCGGCCATGGTGCGGTACGATACGCAGATTACAGGCATGCAGCGTAGCAGCCATGCTCGTGGACAGCTGGCCTGTACAGATGACGAATGGCCGGCTGCAGCCGGCAGATACTGGAGAATGATCGATGACTTCAATGGCGGATCGCGATGGCCTGATTTGGTTCGATGGCGAGATGGTGAACTGGCGCGATGCCAAGGTACACGTGCTGACCCATACGCTGCATTATGGCGTCGGGGTATTCGAAGGCGTGCGCGCGTACGACACGGTCAACGGCACGGCCATTTTCCGCCTGCATGACCACACCCGGCGGCTGTTCAATTCGGCCAAGATCATGGGCATGGACATGCCCTACAGCGAAGAGGAAATCAACCAGGCCCAGCTTGCCGCCGTGCGCGACAACAAGCTGTCGTCAGCCTATATTCGGCCGATGGTGTTTTACGGCAGCGAAGGCATGGGCCTGCACGCCAAGGGGCTGGCCACGCACGTGATCGTGGCGGCCTGGACCTGGGGCAGCTATCTCGGCGAAGAAGGCATGGCCAAGGGCATTGACATCAAGACATCATCGTTCACCCGCCACCACGTCAACTCGGCCATGACCAAGGCCAAGGCCAATGGCCCGTACTTCAACTCCGTGCTCGCCAGCAATGAGGCCGCAGCCGACGGCTACGACGAAGCCCTGCTGCTCGACAAGGAAGGCTTCGTCGCCGAGGGCAGTGGCGAGAACTTCTTCATGGTGCATGATGGTGTGCTGTACACGCCGGATCTGTCCTATGCCCTGGATGGCATCACGCGGCGCACGATCGTGACCTATGCGCAGGAAATGGGGCTGGAATGCCGCGAAAAACGCATCACCCGGGATGAAGTGTACGTCGCGGACGAGGCCTTCCTGACCGGCACCGCGGCCGAAGTCACGCCGGTGCGCTCGCTCGACAACCGGCTCATCGGCAGCGGCCGGCGCGGGCCCATCACCGAGCAGCTGCAGTCGCGCTTCTTCGACCAGGTCAGTGGCAAGCGTGACGACCACGCAGACTGGCTGACTTATATTTGAGCCGGCCACCCGAGCCGCCAGCCGCGGCTCGCAAGCAGCAGAACGGCCATTACTACCTGTGGGACAGCTGCATCGTCGCCGACGTCGACGAGCAGTTGTTCGACCCGCGGGTCTGGGCGCGCAGCAACCAACTCATCGGCACCGCGAGCGGCCGCGGCGCCGCCTATTTTCTGCGCCCGAAAAGTGGTGTTCAATGGGTGCTGCGGCACAGTCGCCGCGGTGGCCTGATCGCCCATTTCAACCACGACAGCTACCTGTGGCTGGGCCGCGCGCGCTGTCGTGTGTTTCGCGAATGGTTCCTGCTCGCCAACCTGCATGCCCAGGGGCTGCCGGTGCCGGCACCGGTCGCGGCGCGCGTGCTGCGCCGCGGCCTGTGCTATCGCGGTGACTTGATCACGCAGCGCGTTGCCGCGCGCCCGCTGGCGGACTGGTTGGCCGCGCAGCCATTGGCGCCGGCAACCTGGCATGCCATCGGCGCCACTATTTGCCGCTTTCATCACGCTGGGGTGGATCACCATGACCTGAATGCGCGCAATATCCTGGTCAGCGATGCCGGTGCGATTACGCTGATCGATTTCGACCAGGGCCGCGTGCGCCGGCCCGACCACTGGCGCGGGGGCAATCTCATGCGCCTGCGGCGCTCGCTCGACAAGATTGCCGGGCGCCAATCACTGCACTTCAGCGAGCAGGATTGGGCTGCGCTGCAAAGCGGCTACGCTCAGGCCTTTGCGTAGGGGTCGTCCGCATCAATGCGAAAGCGCCGATGCACCCAGAAATACTGCTCGGGTGCGCGGCGCACGACCTCTTCGATGAGTGCATTCAGACGCCGGGCGTCGGCGACGGCATCGGCGCTGGGCACGTCATCCAGCGGTGCCTGCACGATGATGCGATAGCCTTTGCCATCCGCGCGTCGCAGGGTGAAAAATGGCACGATCGTGGCATCCACGATCTTCGCCAGGCGGCTGATGGCGACGTGGGTGCGCGCTGGCTGGCCGAAGAAATCGACGATCCTGCCCTGCTTGCGCGAGGCGCGTTGATCGCCCGCATACCACACCGCATCGCCGTAGCGCAGCGCCCGCAAAAAACCCTTGATGTCCTTGTGGGAGATGCTCTTGCCGCCGATATGCGCCTCGCGCCG
>DATGUT010000192.1:0-2747 GCA_035301185.1 Salinisphaeraceae bacterium | reverse complement strand
AGCGCGACCGCTTTGCAGCCCAGGCGCAGCGTAATCTCTTGCTCGGCGTACCAGGCTTCGCCCGGCAGCAAGTCGTGCGACTGGTAGGGCTCGCCCGCCAGATATGACTTGGACAGGGGCGGGCGCTCATACGGCAGGTGCGGCTCGTCCCCGACCAGTGTGATGTGCCCGCCAAATCCCTGGCGGCGCAACTCGAGGACGGCCCGGCCGCCAGCCAGGCCGGCTCCTATGACAACAATATGCTGGATCGGCATGACTCCTCGCTGTCTGCTGCAATGGCTGGCCTCCGAGTGTAGCGGAGGTTGGGCATGATTTTTCGGCTCAGCCTGGATGCAGTTTCCGGTTATATGGGCGTGGCAGGCGGCCGTCGACCTCGAAGATGGAACGCTTGAAGGTGGCGGCGGCATTTGGATGGCCGGGCGCAGTGATGTAAAGCGCGACTCGCTGTGGTTCGATGGCGGCGGTCCATGGCTGCAGCGCAAGCGGCTTGGGGGAGACGATGCAGGCACATTCGAGTACTGCGACGTTGGCTCGCCGGCGAGGATCGCGCGCCGAGGCAAAGCGGATGGCCTGGACCGAGGCTGCATGGGCGGCAGCGCCGAAAGCCTGGGTATGCGTGTAGTCCTCGGGGTCGATCCAGAGTCTTTCGTCGGCGGCAAACGGTGCCGCGGTGAGATCGGCGCCATGGTCGGTGGCATAACGTGCCCGCAGCACGATGATTGGCCGCGGGCGCGCCGGCCAGGCTGCGCCGTCGGATGCGCTGAAAAAGAGCAGCTGGTGAAAGCTGAACTCCGCCAAGGCCGTGTCCCGATGTTCGGCCAGATATAGTGCTCGGTGATGCGCCCGTCGGCGGCGAAAGCGCGACGCAGGCGGCGCGCTGTCGCGGCGCTCGAACGGCGCCTTCAGCAGCGGATGCAAATGCCGGCACTCGGCTGGATAGTTGCGCCCGCCATCGCTGAGCAGATCATCCAACAATCCTGGTGCCGTGAATGGATCTGTGCTCAGCAGGCGCAGCATTGCGTCGGGGCTCTCTGTGACGCGCCAGGCGGCGCCGCCGAGCGGCGTCAGCTCACGGGCGATGGACGAACTGTTCCACATAGGCCACCGTGTCTGCCAGCCCCGCGATGCTGCGGATGCGCTCGCGTGGGATCGCATCCAGATCGTGATTGTAGTGGTCGAGCCACTGCCGTGCGGCCTGCTCGTCGGTGCCGGTCAGGGTGCCGAGGCCAACGACCAGCTTGACGAAGAGCCGCGCCAACTCCCACGGCTTGCCGTTGGGCTCGAGACGTGCGCTGCCGCGGCGCAGGCGGGTCAGCGTCGCCGCACTGACGCCGACAATGCCGGCCAGCTCGCGCGTGGTCAGGCCAAGGAAGTCAGCAGCTCGCAGCAGCGCGTCGCGCAACACTTCTTGCTGGCTTGGTGGTGGGCCTTTGCGTTGTGTGGAAACCATCATGCTATGCTTTGGTCTGTTTCATATGACTATATATTAGCATAATTTTAGCAAATGAAATATTTCAACAGGTGCGTGATAAGGGGTAGTATTGCTTTGCTGGAAGCTTTATAGCATCTTGATTGCTGCGATAAACAACTCAAAAAGGCAGCGGGTTTCGACCCATGTCCGGCAGCCGTTGTGCATGCTCAAGCAGGCGATTGGTTTGCGTTGCATTGTCTGAGCGCAGAGTGGCTGAGGGCATGGCACTGGGGCAGATGAAGGCTGGAAAAGACAAAGCGCATGACCCAAAATAGCAATACATCCATGAATACAAGGCAGGCGCCAGGCACAGGCGAACGACTTTTATTCGCCTTCGCCCATGCCAGCGCGGATACGGTGTTTCGGCTGAGCCCGGATTTCACTCGGTTGCAATACCTGCAGGGTGACGAGTTCGCCACTGGCGCATACCAGCCCGATACATGGCTCGACGAGTTTATTCTTGCGGAGGACCGGCCACAGGTGGCGGCACGCATCCGCGAGGCCATGCGCAGCAAAAGCCAGTTCGAAATGGAACATCGTGCCTATCGAGCGGATGGCTCTCTGGGCTGGTATTTGTCGCGCATAGTGCCGTTGCTGGATGACGATGGCGCAATCACCGAATGGGTCGGCACGGCCAGTGACATCACCGCGCGCAAGCGCCGCGAACAGGATGCCGTGTTCGTGGATGAGATCATGCGCATGCTGGTGGGGCTGACAGACCTCGACTCCACCATGGCCACGGTTGCCGAGAGGATCGGCCAATACCTTGAGCTGTCCCATTGCCTCTTGGTTGAGCTCGACGAGCCGGAACAATCCATCACCGCCAGGCACGGCTGGCAGCGGGCGGATTTGCCGAGCCTGTTCAACATCTATCAACTGGCGGATTACTTGGCGCCCGAAGTCGAGCGCGCTTGGCAGCGCGGCGAGACGGTGGTTGTGCATGACGTGTTTGCCGATCCGCGCGCCAATGGCGCCAATTGTGCGACTCTTCATTTCGGTGCCATGATCTCGGTGCCGTTGCAGCATAAGGGCCACTGGCAGTTTTTGCTCACGATTTACAATGAAACGCCGCGCGATTGGAACGAGCACGAAATCGCCTTGATCCAGGATCTGGCTGAACGCATCTGGACGGCGCTGGAGCGGGCGCGCGCCGAGCAGGCGCTGTCCATATCAGAGGCCAAGTACCACGCGCTGTTCGATTCGATGGACCAGGGCTACTGCATCATTGAAATTCTGTTCGACGAGGCTGAACAGCCAGTTGATTGGCGTTATATCG
>DATGUT010000191.1:0-6759 GCA_035301185.1 Salinisphaeraceae bacterium | reverse complement strand
CGCCGGGTCCGTCGCGTTGCTCCTTGACCCGGCCTACACGTACTACACGTACTATTGACATCGGTGATTGTGGCAGAATCCGCTCGCCGTAGGAGCTTGCCTTGCCTGTAGGAGCTTGCCCTGCAAGCGATAAAACCCTTCGCCAGCAAGGCTGGCTCCTACGGAATTTTCCTTGTGTCGGGATTTATTGCGCATATTCCGCTGGATTCGGCACGGTGGGAAAGCGTGGCGGGTGCGCCTGCATGAAAGCGTGGCAGGCACGCAGTACACGCACATCGTCGAACTTGCCGCCGGCGAGCTGGAAGGCGACCGGCAGGCTGCGGTCGGTAAAGCCGCAGGGGACGGATGCCGCCGGCTGCTGGCTCAGATTGAAGGGATAGGAAAATGGCGCCCATTCCTCCCAATCGGTCATGTCGCTGCCCGGTGGCACCTGCTGGTTGATTTCAAACGGTTGCACGGCGACCGTCGGTGTCATTAACAAATGATAATCCTGGTTGAAGTGCTCCAGCTGCTCGGTCAGCCGTGCCCGCGCGGCCAGCGCGCGGAACATGTCGAGCGCCTTCCACGGCTCGGCGCGGCGCGCATTGGCCACCAGGCCGGGGTCGAGCAGTTCGCGCTGCTGTTCATCGCATTGCGACCACACTTCCAGGGAGGCGGTGAACCACAGCCGCTGGAAGGTCAGCAGCGGCGACTCGAAGGCAGGATTGACCTCTTCGATGTCGGCGCCGAGTTCCGCCAGCCGCTCAGCGGCGCGGCGCACGTGCCGGGCGATGCTGTCATCGACTTCGGCATAGCCGAGATCGGGCGAATAGGCAATGCGCAGCCCGCGCAGATCGGAATCCAGATCCTCGCCCCAGTCCTCGGGCTGGCCGCGGGTGGCATACGGATCGCGATAATCGTAGCGGCCGATGACGTTGAGCATGCACACGGCATCGTGCACGTTGCGCGTTATTGGGCCGATGTGCGACAGCGACGGCTCCTGCGCCGGCGGCCATTGCGGCGTCCAGCCGAAGGTGGGCTTGAAGCCGAACACGCCGGTAAACGCCGCCGGAATGCGAATGGAGCCGCCGGAATCACCGCCTTGGTGCAAAACGCCCATGTTCAGGGCTGCGGCCACGGCGGCGCCGCCGGACGAGCCGCCTGGTGTCAGGCGCGTGTCCCAGGGATTGCGGGTGGCGCCGAACACGCGGTTGTCGGTGACTGCCTTCCAGCCGAATTCCGGCGTATTGGTCTTGCCGAGGATGACGGCGCCGGCTTCGCGCAGGCGGCGCACCGGCGGCGCGTCGTAGTCGCTCGGTGCGTCGGAGACGGTGAGCGAGCCTTCGCGCGCGGGCATGCCGGCAACCTGGGTCAAATCCTTGAGCGAGACAGTGACACCGTCGATGGCGCTGCGCGGCTTGTTCTGGCCCCAGCGCCGCGCGGAGGCCTTGGCGTCGGCCTCGGCCCCTTCGCGATCGACATAAACATAGGCGTTGACTGCGTCGTTGAAGCGCTCGATGCGCTCCAGCGCCGCCCGGGTGGCCTCCAGCGGCGACGCCTTGCGGCTCTGGAACAACTCGACCAACTGGCCGGCGTGCATGGTGCCGAGATCGGTGTCGTGTGCGCTCATATCGACTCGCTTTCCGTCATGGGTTTTCCGTTATGAATTTTCCTTATGACCATTCGATAACGACTGCGGCAACTGGCAAAATGCTTCAATACACCTTGAGCTGCGGGCCGGCCTTGCGGAACAGATCGCTGCAGACGGCAGCCAGGCCGCGGGTGGTGCCCAACAGCCGGAACTGATGCTGGCGCTGCAGACCGCGATAGGCGGCGCCGGCAAGCCGGCCGCGCACTTGCAGGTCCTTGCTGAGCATGCCGCGTATCTTGCCGACATTGCCGGCGGCACCCAGCGCCATCAACGTGCCCTTGTCCTTGAACTCAAACGCGGCCGGCGTTTCGCCGCTCAAGAAGCGCGGCAACTCAGTGGCCAGGTGCTCGGCCTGCTCATTGGCGGCCTGCGAGGTCGGCGGCGCTGGATCATCCACTATGTAAGAGCAGTCACCGAACGCGAAAATGGCATCGTGATCCACGCTCTGCAGCGTGGTGCGAACCTGCCACTGGCGTTTCTTGTTGGTGGCCAGGGCCTCGATGTCATCCGCCACCGGCGGGCCAACGCGCCCGGTTGCCCAGACTGTCAAATCGGCCGGGAACTGCTCACCGGCGTCGGTTTCCACCATGCTGGCCGTGATCTTGCTGACCTGCTGGCCGGTGCGAATGATGATGCCCTGGTCCTGCAGGCGTGCCTGTACGGTTTCCCGCACCTTGTCGTCCATGCCGGCCATGAACGTATCCATGGCCTCGAGAATGGTCACCTGGATTTCCGGCAGCTCGGCCGCGGGGGCAAGATCGGCGCAGGTGGCATCGGTCATCAGGTGGGCGCTCAGCTCCACACCGGTCAGCCCGGAGCCGACAACAACCACATGGTAAGTGGCGTTGTCACCGGCCGCCGCGCGTGCCAGCAGGCCGGTGGAATAGCGTCGGAACAGGGCCTCGGCATCATCCTCGCGATCGAGCAGAATGGCATGTTCGAGTACGCCTGCAACCCCCATGTCCGGGGTCACGCCACCCAAGGCAAGCACCAATGCCTCGTAGCCGATGCGGCGCTCGGCAACCGCGGCCTGGCGCCTGCCGGCAGCCATTGCCGCCAGGGTGAGCATATTTTGTCCGGGGTCTATGTCCGCCAGCGTGCCGCGCTCGAAGGCAAAGCCCCACTGCATGGCGAGACCGGCGTAGTCGAGTTCATCCACCTGCCCGCGACGCATGCCCGCGGCCAGTTCATGCAGGCGTGGCTTCCATACATGGGTTTGGCCATCATCAATCAGCAACACATCCTCTTCGCCCTGCCGGGCAAGACGGACGGCGAGTTCCAGGCCGCCGGCACCACCGCCGACAATGACCAGGCGATGCGAGCGTTCTGCCATTGTGCCTCCTGTGAATCGGTCTGGTTCGAGCGCGAGCCCGCGCGCCTGAACAGTGCGCGCGCCTATCACCCATGCTACGCATGAAATTACAGCGTCACGCGTAAAAGCGAGGGTGAATACCTGGTGTTTTATGCACTTTCCTGTAGTCAAACAGCGTAAAACAGCAATACTGGCCGGGGCCTGAAAATGGCGATGCTAGGCTTGCAGACTCACATTGCAACGAGAGACGCCATGACACAGGACGCGACGACCTTGATGCGCGAACAAGCCTATGTGGGCGGCCGCTGGATCGAGGCAGACGATGGCGCCCGCACGGCCGTGGCCGACCCGGCCACGGCAGAGGTCATCGGTCACGTGCCGGAGTTGCCGGCCCATTACATCGATGGCGGCATCGACGCCGCCGCCAAAGCGTTTGCCCGCTGGCGCGAATATTCCGTCACCGAACGCGCCGATCGGCTGCTGGCCTGGTACGAAGGCATGCGCAACAACCGTGAGGCGCTGGCGCGGCTGATGACTCTTGAGCAGGGCAAGCCGCTCGGCGAGGCGCGCGGCGAGGTTGATTATGCGGCCAGCTTCATCCGCTGGTTCGCCGAGGAAGGCCGGCGCACCACTGGCATCACCATCCCGCCGAGCGATCCGGCCAACATGATCAGCACCGTGCTCGAGCCGATCGGCGTCGTGGCCATGATCACACCCTGGAATTTTCCGCTGGCGATGATCACGCGCAAGGCGGCGGCAGCATTGGCTGCGGGCTGCACGACGCTGGTGTGCCCGGCCAACGAAACGCCGTTTTCGGCACTGGCGCTGGCGGCGCTCGCTGCAGAGGCGGGCCTGGACGGTGGCGAGTTCAATGTCATCACCGCGCCGGGCAAGCGCTTTTCCGAACAGGTGAGCGCAGACCCGCGAGTGCGCGCCTTGTCGTTTACCGGCTCCACACCAGTCGGCAAGCAGTTGTTGAAGCAATGCGCCGACACGGTCAAGCGCGTCTCCCTGGAGCTCGGCGGCAACGCGCCGCTGATTGTCTGCGACGACGTCGATATCGAGCGCGCCATCGACGGCGCGCTGGCCGCCAAATTCCAAACCAGCGGCCAGGACTGCCTGGCCGCGAACCGAATCTTCGTCCAGCGCTCGCTTTATGAGACGTTCATCGAGCAATTCGCCGAGCGCATGAATGAGATGCGCGTCGGCAACGGCTTCGATGAGGGCACCGACATCGGTCCGCTGATCCACGAAGAGGCCGTGACCAAGGCACAGGAGTTGATCGACGACGCCCGCGAGCGCGGCGCCCGCATCATCGGCCGCGACCAGGATGAAGCACCTGGACCACGCTTCCTGCTGCCGACGGTGGTTGCCGACTTGAGCGAAGACATGCGCCTGTTCCACGAGGAAGTGTTCGCGCCAGTCGCCGCGATCGGTCCGTTCGATGAGGATGCGAGCGTCATCGATGCGGCCAACAGAACGGAATACGGCCTCGCCGCCTATGTCTACACCCGCGACGAGGAGCGCGCGCGGCGCTTTTTGCGCGGCCTCGACTATGGCGTTGTCGGCATCAACACCATGGACATCACCGGCCCGCAAGTGCCGTTCGGCGGCGTCAAGCAATCCGGCCTGGGGCGCGAAGGCGCGCATCATGGCATCGCCGAATATCTCGAACCCAAGTATTGCTGCGCCGGTGAGCTTTAGTGGCCCGCCGGGAACGCTGTGCCGTGCAGGCAAAGCTCGCAGATGGAACGAACGTCATTCTGCACGCCGTTGCAGAATCACATGCGAGTGCCTGCAGAGCACGATTCGGCGACGGCGGTCGCTACGCTCGTTGGCGCAGGATGACAGGGTTTTCGCCACCGCGCCGACAGGGCGGACGAATTGAGCTTCACGTGCATTTTCCGCCATTGCTATGCAATCGCTCGGCAAAGGCAACATATCCGCCATAAGCAAATCTGGAGCAAGACATGAGCACCATGGACATCATCACCAACCTGGAATCCAACGTGCGTGGCTATGTGCGCTCGTTTCCCCGGGTTTTTGCCAGCGCACGCGGCAATCGTATAACCACGATTGACGACGAAGAATACCTAGATTTCTTCAGCGGTGCCGGGGCGCTCAGCTACGGCCACAACGACCCGAAAATGGAGGCCGCGCTGCTCGACTACATCAGCGCCGGCGGCGTCAATCATGGCCTCGACATGGCCACCGAGGCACAGGCGACGTTCCTGCAAACGCTGAACGAAGTCGTGCTCAAGCCGCGCAACATGGATTATCGCGTGCAGCTTGCCGGCCCAGCGGGCACGCTCGCCAACGAGGCCGCCATCAAGCTTGCGCGCAAGATCAAGGGGCGCGACAACATCATTCACTTCACGCACTCGTTCCACGGCATGACCATCGGCGCCATCGCCGCGACCAGCAACGGCGCAGTGCGCAAAAGCGCCGGCGTCAACCTGCCCGGCGCCACCACCGTGCCCTATTGTGATTACTATCGCGACGGCCGCAACACGGCGGACGATCTGGATTTCCTGCTCAGCGACTCCTTCAGCGGCATCGACAAGCCGGCCGCCATCATCGTGGAAACAGTGCAGGGTGAAGGCGGCATCAATGTCGCCAGCCATGAGTGGCTGCAGCAGATCGAGCGCATTTGCCGCGAGCACGACCTGCTGCTGATTGTCGACGACATCCAGGTCGGCGTCGGACGCACCGGGCCGTTCTTCTCGTTCGAGCCGGCCGGTCTCAAGCCGGACATCATCACCATGGCCAAATCGATTTCCGGCATGGGCATGCCGCTGGGCCTGACCCTGATGCGCCCGGAGCTGGACATCTGGGAGCCAGGCGAGCACACCGGCACGTTTCGCGGCAACAATCATGCGTTTGTATGCGGAACGGTCATGATGAGCGAATACTGGCGCGACGATGAATTGGAGAAGGAGACCATTCGCAAAGGTGAATATCTGCGCGACAGGCTCAGAGCCATCATCGACAAACAGCCTGATTTCGAGGCCGAAGTCCGCGGTCGCGGGTTGATTGTCGGCATCGCCTGCACGCCGGCACAATACGGCAATGCCCTGTCTGCGGAATGCTTCAATCGCGGTCTGATCATGGAAACCACCGGCGAGGCCGACAGCGTGCTCAAGGTTATGCCACCGTTGATCAGCACCGATGCCGACATCGACGAGGGCCTCGACATCATCGAACGCGCCATGCAGGCCGTAGTTGAAAACCAAGGCAACAGCACACCCAAATAAGCGGCTGCACAGGCACCTGAGGCATAAAAAAGGGCTGTTGGCTCACCAACAGCCCTTGTTGCTGCTAGGGCCTGCGCGGGTGGCCCTGCAGAAGCAAGTCAAATATTGTCTTCGTCACTGCTCATGCTGTCGGAGCTGTCCGTGGCGGAGCTGTTGCCACCACTGCTGGTGCCAGTGTCGCCACTGTTGGTGCCAGTGTCGCTGTCGCCAGTGCTCGCATCACCAGTACTCGTGTCGGCGGAACCGCTTTCGTCAGTGCCGGTGCCCGTGCTGCTTGAGCCACTCGAACCAGTGCTGTTGCTGCCGGTATTACTGTCAAAATCGCTGTCACTGCTGCTGTCAGTATCGAGGCTCTGGTCGGTGTCGAGGCCCTGGCCAGTGTCTTGATTGCCGCGGTTCTGGTTCCAATCCTGAGTGTTCTGGTTGCTGTCCTGGCTCATGCCACCCTGACCGTAGCCCTGCTGGCCATGGCCTTGGTTCGAGCGATTCATGCTGCCGCCTTGACCGTAACCTTGCTGGCCATAACCTTGCTGGCCATAACCTTGCTGGCCATAACCTTGCTG
>DATGUT010000190.1:0-10307 GCA_035301185.1 Salinisphaeraceae bacterium | reverse complement strand
GCAAGCAGGCTGGCGAATGGCCAACAGTCGCTATCCGGGAAAAATCCGTGCGGGGGACCATTTCCAATCGGCTCAAGACCAAAAATCCGGACCCTGCCAAACTTGACGCAGATATTCAAAAGCCGAACTTGCAGACCGTGGATGTCGCCACCTTGCCCCACGATGCCGACACTCTCATGGCCCGCTTCACGCTGCGCGTGCTGGGCGGCGCCGGCAAACCATCGGCCTGTAACAATGCCGATTATGAGCAGCGGCTCGACAACGCCGTGGCCGGCTATACCCAGGAGCATGGCTTTGCCACGCTGGCCACTCGTTACGCGCACAACATCGCCAACGGCCGTTTCCTCTGGCGCAATCGTCTGGTAGCGGAAGAAGTGGAATTGTACGTGCGCCAGCTTGCTCAAGGCAAAACTGAAAAGGAATGGATATTCAATGCACTGGACTTCGATCTGCGTCGCTTCGAAGCGCCCGCCGCTGCGCAGAGCAATCTCGACCAGTTGGCCGATGTCATCGCTGCCGGGCTTTCAGGCGAACACTACGTCCTGCTGGACATAGCTGCTTTTGCCCGCGTCGGCGCCGGCCAGGAAGTGTTTCCCTCGCAGGAACTGGTGCTGGATCGCGGCCGCGGCGACAAGTCCAAGACACTTTATGCGGTGGATGGCATTGCCGGCATGCACTCGCAAAAACTCGGCAATGCCCTGCGCACCATTGACACCTGGTATCCGGATGCTGCCGAAAACAAGCTCGGTCCGATCGCCGTCGAACCTTATGGTTCCGTTACCACCCAAGGCACGGCCTATCGCCAACCCAAGGCCAAGGCAGACTTCTACAGCCTGCTGGATCGCTGGATGCTCAAGGACGAAAAACCCGAAGTTGAGCAGCAGCACTTCGTCATGGCCACGCTCATTCGCGGCGGCGTGTTCGGAGATGCCGAAAAATGACCAGCCACTACATCGACCTGCAGCTCCAGCCGGATCCGGATTTTCCGGCCGGTCAGCTCATGGGCGCCCTATTCTCCAAACTGCATCGACGCCTGGTGGCCCTGGATGACAACAGCATAGGCGTCAGCTTTCCTGAATATGGCATGCGACCGCGAACCATCGGCGAGCGCTTGCGATTGCACGGCACCTCGGCCGATCTGGCAGCCCTCATGGCGGCCCGATGGATGGGCGGCATGCATGACTTCGTCCTGCTGCAAGACATCACCGCTATTCCCCGCGAAGTCAGCCACCGCACCGTGGCCCGGCGCCAATTCAAGACCAACGCCGACCGGCTGCGACGCCGGCGCATGAGGCGCCACAACGAATCCGCCGCCGAAGTGCTGCAACGCATTCCGGACAGCGTGGAGCGAAAGGTCAGCCTGCCCTTCGTCCAGGTTCGCAGTGCCAGCACCGGCCAGCGTTTCAGCCTGTTTATCGAACACGGCCCGCAGCAGAGCACGGCCCAACCGGGACCCTTCAACAGCTACGGCCTTAGCCGAACCGCCACCATCCCCTGGTTTTGACCCTTTTTTCGCAATGCCAAATTACCACTTCTAAATCATCGGTTTGTAAGTCACTTTGCAAATAGGGAAAATACACTCAAAATAGGAGTAGTTCTTTAACAATCAAAGAAATAACTTTTTATCCTTGTAGTTCGCTGCCGCACAGGCAGCTCAGAAAACGATCTTGCGTGCCTGTTGCACTATCCCCCCGTTCGCTGCCGCACAGGCAGCTCAGAAATGTTGCTGGATAGTCTCGCAGAGGTACGGCAGGTTCGCTGCCGCACAGGCAGCTCAGAAAAGGTTGTTGTGCCCTTGAATCCAGGCGCACTCGTTCGCTGCCGCACAGGCAGCTCAGAAATTCATCTTCCCCTGACTGTCCCCGTCCTGTAGGTTCGCTGCCGCACAGGCAGCTCAGAAAGGAGTCAGCCTGGCGAATGCGTAACGGGGGAGTGTTCGCTGCCGCACAGGCAGCTCAGAAATGGACATGCACATACAGCTGGACGTGGCTACCGTTCGCTGCCGCACAGGCAGCTCAGAAAAGCCGATTCATATTTTCCGTCCCGGCCGCCACGTTCGCTGCCGCACAGGCAGCTCAGAAAACGGATCGTCCACGGGCAGCACGGTGCCGTCCGTTCGCTGCCGCACAGGCAGCTCAGAAATCACAGCAAATGAATTGCCGCAGCCGCAGGTGGTTCGCTGCCGCACAGGCAGCTCAGAAAATGGTGCAGGTCGGGCAGGCAATCAACGTGTCGTTCGCTGCCGCACAGGCAGCTCAGAAAGTCAGCCAACAGCTCGAACTCGAACGCCACCAGTTCGCTGCCGCACAGGCAGCTCAGAAAAAAACATGCGGCGCCTGCGCATACAAGGGCACGTTCGCTGCCGCACAGGCAGCTCAGAAATCGCCGATTTCGTCGAACACGCTGATGGAGCGGTTCGCTGCCGCACAGGCAGCTCAGAAACACAGGACACCAGGCGCGCCGCATGCGTGCCCGTTCGCTGCCGCACAGGCAGCTCAGAAATGGGAGGCGGGTCGGTTCCACCAGGTCGCCGGGTTCGCTGCCGCACAGGCAGCTCAGAAATCGATGACTACGTGGCCATGGCCGACGGCGACGTTCGCTGCCGCACAGGCAGCTCAGAAATTGTGCGCCTTGGTCATCGGATCGAGCGGGTTGTTCGCTGCCGCACAGGCAGCTCAGAAAACTTATCGCTGTTATAATCCCCGCGAACGTACGTTCGCTGCCGCACAGGCAGCTCAGAAAGCATCCAGCTGAGCCAACTAACGACGAACCTGGTTCGCTGCCGCACAGGCAGCTCAGAAACAAGCGCGGTGCAGCTGGCGAGAGACGCAGGCGTTCGCTGCCGCACAGGCAGCTCAGAAATGACGGCAGTGTTATCGTCGTCGATGAGGCACGTTCGCTGCCGCACAGGCAGCTCAGAAAATTGGGCGCCGGCAGCGGCGTGCCCTGCTCATGTTCGCTGCCGCACAGGCAGCTCAGAAAGCAATTACGTCTGCACCGATTGCGGCCACGTCGTTCGCTGCCGCACAGGCAGCTCAGAAAAATGGACGTGTTGCCATAGTAGCCCTGCATGCGTTCGCTGCCGCACAGGCAGCTCAGAAACGCCCAGGCCGGCGACGCCATTGCCGCCGCGCGTTCGCTGCCGCACAGGCAGCTCAGAAATGGTGGCGCGCGTGCTGTCCAAGCCATCGTTTGTTCGCTGCCGCACAGGCAGCTCAGAAACATGCGCTGAATCAGCACTTCCTGCAGGCCGAGTTCGCTGCCGCACAGGCAGCTCAGAAATCAAGGACCTGGACCCGACCAGCGTCGTGTTCGTTCGCTGCCGCACAGGCAGCTCAGAAAGGCATCCTCGACGGCATGGACATCGGCAGCAGGTTCGCTGCCGCACAGGCAGCTCAGAAAAACCACCCCAGCGCGTCTTGTGTCGGCGCGGGGTTCGCTGCCGCACAGGCAGCTCAGAAAACCTGGATCGGCGCCGCCGTGAGGCCGTCCGCGTTCGCTGCCGCACAGGCAGCTCAGAAAATTCGCGGCTGGCGCTGGCCGGGGGCTGATCCGTTCGCTGCCGCACAGGCAGCTCAGAAAAACGTGGCGACTGGCTTTACAAGCGAGCCTGAGTTCGCTGCCGCACAGGCAGCTCAGAAATCTTTATGCTGGTTAGGTGTCGCCCCAGCAAATATTCAGGGGGAGCGCCTATACCCGAACCGTATTGTGGCGCCCCGGACAGGATTCGAACCTGTGACCTGCCGCTTAGGAGGCGGCCGCTCTATCCTGCTGAGCTACCGGGGCGAGGGTGACATAGCCTAACGCAGAGCGCCGCAATTCTCGACCTTTTGCCCGCTGGCAGATACGCTTGCCAACTGGCCTGTGCAGGCCGCGGCACGACGGCGGGATTTTTTTGGCGCATGTTCTATTTATACCACCACAACGATTTGCGGCGGCTGGCGGAGCTGTTTGGCGCGCTGCGCGAGCACAACCGCGCGGCGCCGCTGCAAATGGACACCGTGCTCGTACCCAATCGCGGGCTGGGCCGCTGGCTTGCGATCCAGATCGCCGAGGATGATGGCGTCGCCGCCAACATCGACCTGGACCTGCCCGGCAGTTATATCTGGCAACTGTTGCGCGCGGTCGCGCCGCAGGCCGATTCCGGCCAGCATTTCGAGGCCGATGCCCTGCCCTGGCACCTGTACTTCGCGCTGCCGGCCATGGCCGCGGAGATTCCCGCCGTCGCCGCTTACCTGGGCGCGCCGGTCGATGAAATCCGGCGCTGGCAGCTGGCCCGGCGGTTGGCGGCGGTATTCGATGAATACCTGATCTATCGCGCCGACATGCTCATCGCCTGGGAGCAGGGCAGCACGCCAGCGGCCGATCCGGGCCGCTGGCAGGCCCGGGTCTGGCGCTATCTGACGCGCCCCGAGCGCCTGGGACACAACCATCGCGCACGCATGCTGCGCGAGTTCATCCGCCAGGTGGCGCACGACGCGCAGATCCAGCAGCGCGTTGCCGCGCACTGCCCGCCGGTGCTGTACTGCTTTGGCCTGGCAACGCTGGCGCCGGATCATCTGCGCCTGCTGTATGCACTGGCCGGGCACATCGACGTGCACTTCCTGCTGCCCAATCCGAGCGCCGCCTACTGGGGCGACATTACCGCCAGTCGCCTGCCGCTGGCATTGCCGGAGTCAGAGGCCGAGCTGCTGCCGGGCGAGGCCGGCATCGAGGCCGGCCATCCGCTGCTGGGCGCGCTGGGACGCATGGCGCGCGACATGCTGCGCGTGCTGTATGCGGATGAATTCGCCGGCCTGCTGGAGCCCGAGCTGGGCGCGCCCATGGCTTATGCAAGGCCGGAGCCGGACAGCCTGCTGCACCGCATCCAGGCCGATATCGTGGATCTGGATTGCAGCAATCCGGACCAGGGCATGGCGGCGGACGATTGTTCGTTCGAGATCCACTCCTGCCACGGCCCGCTGCGTGAGGTGCAGGTGCTGCAGGACCAGCTGCTGGATCGTCTGGCGGCCGACGACAAGCGCGTTGCCGCCGGCGAGATTGCGCCCGACGAGCGGCTCGCGCCGCGCGACATCGTGGTCATGCTGCCGGACGTGGCCGCCTATGCACCAGCCATCGAGGCCGTGTTTGGCGGCGCGCCGGCAGAGCGCCGGCTGCCGTTTGGCCTGGCCGATCGCCCACGCGCGGCGGCGCATCCGCTCGTCACCTGCTTTGCCTCGCTGCTCGATCTGCCGCTGGCGCGCTGGCAGGCCAGTGAGTTGCTCGACCTGCTCGCTGTGCCCGCGGTCATGCACCGCTTCGGGCTCGTGGCCGGCGAGCTCCAGACCATTACCCGCTGGATCAAGGAGGCAGGTATCCGCTGGGGCCGCGACGCAGAACATCGCCGCCAGCTCGGCGCCGGCACTTTCGCCCAGAACAGCTGGCGCTTTGGCTTCGACCGGCTGTTGCTCGGCGTGGCGCAGGCAGACGAGGAAACGCTGATCGACGATGTCGCCCCGTGGTCGGATCTGGAAGGCGGCGACACTGCCGCCCTGGGCAAACTCTGGCGTTTCGAGCGCACCCTGGCCGATTGCGCGCACCAGCTCGCGGAACCGGCCACACCCGGGCGCTGGCAGGCGCGGCTCAACGAATTGGTCGATGCGCTCATGGCGCCGGCGGCCGACAGCTTGCAGGAACAGCGCGCGATCGATGGCCTGCGCCAGATCTTCGCCCAGCTGGAGACGGCAGAGTCCTGCACCCGCAAAACGACACTGGACACGGAACGCACGATTTCCTGGGAGGCCATGCGCGACATGCTCAAGGGCACGTTTGCCCAGGCCGGCGAGCGCCAGCCGTTTCTGGCTGGCGGCATTACCTTCTGCGGCATGGTGCCGCTGCGCGCCGTGCCGTTTCGGCTGGTCTGCATCCTCGGGCTCAATGACGATGCCTTTCCGCGCCAGGATCACGGCCACGCCTTCAACGTCATGCAACAGCAACCACGGCTTGGCGATCGCAGCGTGCGTGCCGATGACCGGCTGCTGTTCCTGCAGGCGCTGACCGCCGCGCGCGACGCCTTCTACATCAGCCATGTCGGCCAGGACGTGCACACCGGCGAGCCGCTGCCACCCTCGCCCATCGTCGGCGAAACGCTGGAATTCATCCAGCGCCATTATTTTCGTGACTGGTCGCAACAGGCATTCCGCGAACGCCTGATCCATGCGCAGCCGATGCAGCCGTTCTCGCCCCGCTATTTCGGCCCCGCCGAGCGCGATCCGCGCGTGTTCACGTTCACGGGCGACTGGCGCGCCGCCACCCACGCCGCGGGCGGGGCGCGCACGCAGCCGGCGCCGCTGTTGGATGGCAGCAGTGCGGCTTCCCCCGAGCCGACCACGGCCATCGACCTGGCCACTCTCAAGCGCTTTTTCGAGCACCCGCCGCGCGCGTTCTTTCGCGAGCGCCTGCAGCTCGATCTGGCGGTGGCGGAAGAGCAGATCGAGGACGACGAGCCAATCACGCTCGATGCGCTGGCCAAAGCGCAATTGCGCCAGCGCCTGTTTGACAGCGCCGTGGCAAACGAGTCGGAGGCCTTGCCGCCCACACCCGGTGCGCTGGAGCGCGCCCGCGGCCAATTGCCCCCGGGGCCGCTGGCGGTGACCGATTATGCGCAAGAGGCTGCGGCGATCAACAGCCTGCTGCCGTTGTGGCGGCATTGGCAGCGGGACGGCGTGCCGGCCAGTATCGACATCGATCTGGCCGCCATCGGCAATGTACGCCTGACCGGGCGCGTCGAACAATGCTGGCCGCAGGCGCTGCGCCGGCTGCGCACCGGCAAGCTGACGACAAAATACCGGCTGCGCTACTGGATCGATTATCTGGCTGCCGTCGCCGCCGGCCATGCCGTGGCGCTGCAGCTGGCTGGCTTCGCGCCTGAGAAAAAGTCCGGCCTGCTGCCGGTGCGCTACGGCTGCGAGCTCGACCAGGCAGCGGCGCGGGCCGAGTTGCACAAGCTGGTGCAAATCTATCTGCAGGGGCAGCAGTCGCCGCTGCATTTTCATCCCGACATGATGGAGGATTACCAGGCCCATCAGAACAAGGCCTTCAGCAATTTCAGCTACCGCTATTCCAAGCGCGCCCCACATCCAAGCTTCCTGGTGCACGATGCCTATTTTGCCTTGCTCATTGGCGAAGCCGAGTTTCCGCTCGGCGAAACCGAGGAGCACAGCCCGTTCGTCGCGCTGGCACGCACCATCGTCGCGCCCATGGATGCCGCCCTCCAGCGCCTCGATGGGGAGATGGAGATGCTGACATGAGCCAGGCCTTCGACCCGGCAGAAATTCCGCTGGATGGCCTGCGCCTGATCGAGGCCAGCGCCGGCACCGGCAAAACCTTCAGCCTCGCCGGGCTGTATCTGCGCCTGATCGTGGAGCAGGACGCGAGCGTGCGCGAGATTCTGGTCATGACTTTCACCCGCGCCGCCACGCGCGAGCTGCGCGAGCGCATTCGCGCCCGGCTGGCGGACGCGGCCCGCATTGCCCATGCGCCCGAACACGCCGACCCGGACAATCCCGAGCATCGGTTTGCGCTGCAGGTCCTCGAGCGGCAGGCGGCAGAACCAGCCGTGCTGGCGCGGCGTCTGGCCGATGCCGCCGCACGCCTGGACGAGGCCACCATCGTCACCATCCACGGCTTTGCCCAGCGCGCGGGCAGCGAGCATGCCTTCGACAGCGCGCTGGCATTCGAGCGCGGCGAGCGGGTCGAGGATGCGGACATCCAGCAGCAAATGAGTGCCGACTATTGGCGCGAGCAAGTGCTCGGCACCGAGGCGAACACAGCCCTGCTTGCCCTGTGGCCGACGCCGGAGCACTTGTACCAGAGCATCAAGCCCGTGTTGATGCGGCCCCACGCGCAATTGGTCGGCAGCGACACGGCAGAGTTGCAGGCCAGCCTGGCGGCGCTCGCGGCCGCATGGCCGGAGGTGCCGGCCGCCCTCACTGCGGCGCTGGAGGCGGCAGTCGCAAACAACGCCATCAAGAACAGTGGTTTGAAAAACCGGCTCGCCGCCTTTGCCAGCGCGGCGGATTTCGTGGCCGATCTCGATGCGCGCATCCGCCGCGCCATTGACACGGGCACGGCCCCGGTTCTCGATGAAGCCGTGGCCGAACTGGCGACCCCGGCGTCTTTCATCAACCAGCGCGGCAAGGCCAAGCGGGCCTGCGCCGCGGCGTTCACGGCCATCGAGGCATTGCAGACCCTGGCGCAAATCACGCCCTTGGCCTATGCAATGCATGTGGAACAAGCCGTCAGCGCAGTGCGCCGCCGTGCTGTGGCGCACAAGCTCGCGCATCGACAATACAGCTATGACGACTTGATTCGCGCGCTCTATGATTCCCTGCATGCGCCGGGCGGCGAGCGCTTGGCCGCGGCCCTGCAGGCGCGCTGGCCGTATGCGCTGGTGGACGAGTTCCAGGACACCGACCCGCTGCAATACGCCAGTTTGCGCCGCATTTACCTGCAAACCGCGAGCGTGGAGCGCAATGCGCTGCTCTTGATCGGCGATCCCAAGCAGGCCATTTACGGCTTTCGTGGCGGCGACATCTTCGCCTACCTGGCGGCTGCGCAAAACGCCGGCGCCGAGCGTCGTTACACGCTGACCACCAATTATCGCTCGACCCAACCCGTGCTCGATGCCATCGAGGCGCTGTACCGGTGGCCGCAATCCGATCCCTTCCTCGTCCCGGAGATCGATTTTCCCAGCGTGCGGGCCGGGTGCACGGCGGCCGACCGAACGCTTGTGACCGGCGACGGCGAAGTGGCGGCGCTCACCTTTTGGCAGCTGCAGGGCGGCGAGCGCACGAACAAGAAAGGTAAACAGAAGAATCCCAATGTAGAAGATGATAAGAAGCGACTGACCCAGCAACTGATTGCCCGCATTGCCTGCCTGCTGGACGGCCAGTCGGCTTGGTGGCAGCATGCGGACGGCAGCACCAGCACCGTCGCCGCACATGACATTGCCATTCTCGTCAACAAAAACGAGGAAGCGATGACTCTGCAGGCGAGGCTGGCGCAGCACGGCCTCATGGCCGTGTGCCAGCACCAGCAATCGGTGTATAAGTCCCACGAAGCCGAGGATTTGTACATGGTGCTGCGGGCAATGGCGGCGCCGGATGATGTACGCGCCGTACGCGCCGCGCAGCCGAGCGCGCTCATCGGCAAGCGCCTTGGCGACCTGATCCGGCTGGCGGATGACGACCAGGCACTGCAGCAGGCGATTGCGCAGGCGCAGGAGCTGCACGAAACCTGGGCCGCAGGCGGCGTGCTGAGTGCGCTCGAGCAGCTGTTCATCAGCGCCGCTCCCAGGTTGCTGGCGCTCGCCGACGGCGAGCGGCGCATGAGCAATTACCTGCAGCTGGGCGAGCTGCTGGCACATGCCGAGGCCGCAAGCTACGGCATGCACAGCCTGGTGCGCCGCTTTGGCCAGCGCATCGAAGCGGCCACGGCGGGCGCGACGCTTGCCGACGAGGACGACAGCTTGCTGCGATTGGAATCCGATGCCGAGTTGATCCGCATCAGCACCGTGCACAAGGCCAAGGGGCTGGAATATCCACTCGTGTTCCTGCCGTTCGCGCCCTGGCTCGGCACTGCCGGCAAGCCGGGCAAGCCGCCGCTGGTGTTGCATGACGCGGACGGCGCAGCATGCATTGATGTCGTTGGCACTGGTGACCAGCATCGGCAGCAGGCGCTGCTGGAAGCGCAATCGGAAGCGCTGCGCCTGTTGTATGTCGCCCTGACCCGCGCCGAGCAGGCGCTGTTCGTCGGCTGGCGCGCACCGGACGACTACCGCCCTGCATCGGCCCTGGACAACCTGCTGTATCGCGCACACGACCCGGCCGCGGATCCGCTGCAGGCGCTGGCGCGCAGCCAGCCGCAAACCATTGCCGTCGAGGCGCTGGCCTTCGATACTCCGGTGCAGGCGCCCGTTCTTCATCATCGGTTCGACGGCGCCGCCCTGGGCGAAGCGCGCAGCGATCTGCCCGCTGCGCGGCCACGCTGGTCGACCTACAGCTTTTCCCGCCTGGCTCGCGCCGCGCCCGCAACCCAGCCAACGCTGCCCGAGCCCGGTGCCGAGGACGAGCTGGCACCGGCATCAGCCCTGGCCCCGACTGCCCTTGCCACAGACGACGAGAAATTGCCGTTGCTGGATCAGCGCCTGGCCGGCACCCGTTTCGGCTCGGCCGTGCACGATGTTCTGGAAGCAGCCAAGTGCGAGCCGGAATATGCCCACTGGCCCCGGCCCGGCACGGCTGGCACCGACCTGCAGCGGGCGCTGG
>DATGUT010000189.1:0-2979 GCA_035301185.1 Salinisphaeraceae bacterium | reverse complement strand
CGCGCAGCGCCTTGTCGAGCCCTTGCGGTGCCGGCGCGCTGTCATCGAGTGCATGGGCTATGGCAAAACCGAGCTTGGCGATGGTCTCCGGGCGTTCATGCACGGTCGCGGCAGCCGCATCGTCGAGCCGGCTGGCCGCCGGCGTGGCAATGAACATCGGGCTGCGTTCGTGCTGAGCATTATCGCGCAGGCCACGCGCGTTCCATTTCGGAATACCCTTGGCCTGGCCCAAGGTCTTCCATTTGTTGCGTACGGACTGGCGCAGAGACAGCGCCAGCCGCGGTGCGGTTTGGGTGACATCTTCGCCCAGTACCAACACGGCATCACAACCTTCGACCTGACGCATGCCAGGCAAGCGGTCGGCAAAGCGTTCGAGCAGTTCCAGCGCCTTGTGGCTGGCGGCGGCATCCGGCGCGCTCATGCCATTGCTGAAGTTGGCTTCGCCGACCCACTGTCGCAAGCCGAAGTTGTCTTCCAGCGAGGCGCGCGGCGAGCCGATGCCGACGATGCCCTTGGCAGTACTGAGTTCGGCTTGCAGGTCGGTGAGCATGGTCTGTTTTTCGACCGGTTCCAGCGCGCCGTTGGCACGCTTGATCAGCGGCTGGCGCGGGCGATCGTCGCGGCTGACATAGCCGGCACCGAAACGGCCGCGGTCACACAGGAAATAGCCGTTGATTTCACCGTGATAGCGATTTTGAATGCGCTTGAGTTCGCCCTTGCGCGAGCCCGGGCTGGTATTGCAGCCCAGTGAGCAGTGCGCGCAGATGCCGGGCGCATGCTGTAAATCCCATTTGCGCATGTACTGGCCGTTCATGGTCTTGTCGGTGAACACGCCAGTGGGGCATACCTCGGCCAGATTGCCGGAGAATTCGTTGTCGAACGGGCCGTCTTCAGCGCGCCCGAAATAGACGTTGCGTGCCGCGCCCAGTACCCGCAGGTCATCGCCATCAGCGTAGTCGCGGTAATAGCGTACGCAGCGATAACAGGCGATGCAGCGATTCATTTCGTGTTCGAGGAACGGCCCCAGATCCTGATTGATGTGGGTACGCTTCTTGCCGCGGAAACGGCGCTGGGTATGGCCGCTCATCAGGGTCATGTCCTGCAGGTGGCATTCACCGCCTTCCGGGCAAACCGGGCAGTCATGCGGGTGGTTAATCATCAACCATTCGATGATTTCTTCACGGAATTCACTGGAGGCATCATCCTGCAGCGAAATGCGCGTGCCGTCGGCCGCCGGCGTCATGCAGGACATGACGATGCGGCCCTCGGTGTCATTTTCGTCGCGGTACTGGGTCACAGCACACTGGCGACAAGCGCCGACCGAATCCAGCTCCGGATGCCAGCAGAAATAGGGCAGGTCATAGCCCAGCGACAACACTACCTTGAGCAGGTTGTCGGATTCGTCAACTTCGTATTGTTTGCCGTCGATCGTGATCGTTGCCATGACAGTTGCGCTAGCTTTCCACGGTTTGTTCGGCCGGAATCAGAGCGTCCAGCTCGTCCCGGAAGTATTTGAGCGCCGATTCCAGCGGCCCCATCGCGCCCGGTGCATGGGCACAGAATGTCTTGCCAGGGCCGAGCAGGCGTGCATGCAGTTCCAGCAGTTCGATGTCCCCGGGTTGACCCTTGCCGGCTTCCAGATCGGTGAGCAACTGCTCCACCCAGGGCAGGCCATCGCGACAAGGCGTGCACCAACCGCAGGATTCCTGGGCATAAAAATGTTCCAGGTTTTTCAACACACCGACGATCGGAGTAGCGTCGTCAATGACGATCATGGTGCCGGTGCCCAGCCGACTGCCGGCGGCGCCGACGCCTTCGTAGTCCATCGGCGTATCCAGGTGCTGATCGGTCAAAAACAATGTGGAACCGCCACCGGGCTGCACCGCCTTGAGCTTGCGCCCGGCACGAATGCCGCCGAAATGTTCCAGCAACTCGCCCAGCGGGGTGCCCATCGGCATTTCCACCAGGCCGGGTTTGTTGACATGGCCGGAGGCGCCGAACAGCTTGGTGCCCCCATCCTTGTTGCGGCTCAGGCCCCGGTACCAGTCCGCGCCATTGTTGATGATGTGCGGCACATTGCACAGGGTTTCGACGTTGTTGACCGTGGTTGGCTGTCCGAACAGGCCGCTGGCGGCCGGAAACGGCGGCTTGTGGCGTGGCACGGCACGCCGGCCTTCCAGCGCCGACAACAGCGCCGATTCTTCGCCGCAGATATAACGCCCGCCGCTCATGTGCGTGTAGATGCGCAGATTGAAACCCGTGCCGAGGATGTCGTCGCCAAGATAGCCGGCCTCGTGCGCTTCGGCCAGCGCGTGCTCGATGTTGTGCCAGCACTGGGTATACTCGCCACGCAGAAAAATATAAGCAATATCTGCGCCGATGGCGTAACTGCCAATAATCAGCGACTCGATGTATTGGTGCGGCGTGGCCTCCATCAGCAGGCGGTCCTTGAATGTACCCGGCTCCATTTCATCGGCATTGGAGACCAGGTAGATATGCGCCGGGCGTTGCTCGGGCTTGTCTTCGAAGCGCGGCATGAACGACCACTTGACGCCGGTTGGAAAGCCGGCACCGCCGCGTCCGCGCAGGCCCGCTTCCTTGACCAGGTTGGCCACTTCAGTGGGCTGAAATTCCTGCAGGGCCTTTTGCAGTGCCTGGTAGCCGCCCGCGGCTTCGTATTCCTTGAGAGTCATCGGTTCGCGGTTGTCGCGAACGTACTGGGTCAAAACTTTTTCGCTCATTGCATCGATTCCTAGGCGTACTCTGCAAGAATCGTGTCGACCCGTTCCGGGGTCAGCTTGCCGTGATAATCCGTGTTGACGCGCATCGAAGGGCCATTGTCGCAATCGCCCAGACAGACGATGGGCAGCAGTGTAAAGCGATCATCAGCGGTCGTCTGGCCGAATTCGATCCCCAGTTTCTGCTTGATATAGGCGGAAATCTCTTCATACCCCGTCAACCAGCAGCTGATCGAATCGC
>DATGUT010000188.1:0-6593 GCA_035301185.1 Salinisphaeraceae bacterium | reverse complement strand
GCGGCTGCAGAGCACTATCTTGTGGCCGGTTTTGATTTCATTGCCACGGGGCTTGACGTTACCCTGCTCAAGCAGGCCGCGGCCAGCAATGCCAGGCGCCATCGCACGCGTGCCAGCGGCGATGATTAATTATCCGGAATGGCGGCGCCCGGTATACTCGGCGTACAGTTGCAACAGCGCACGCCGGACAAGCAAGACCCATGCACGATCGATACACAGCCTCCGGACAGCAGGTCGAAACGCAGCCAGGCTCGGCTGGCAAGGTGCTGCGCAACCTGCAGAGCATTCGCGATGTGGCTGCAATGGCCGAGGTCGAGCTGTTTCTGCTCGAAGATTTGTACCGCCTTGTTTTCGAAACCAGTTTTCCCGAACGCCAATTGACGGTGGCGGATCTGCAAAACTGGCATTATCGCTGGCTGGGCAATGTCTACCCCTGGGCCGGCGAGGAGCGCTCAGTCAACATGGGCAAGGGTGGCTTCCAATTCGCGGCGGCGGCGCGCATCCCCCGGCTGTTGCAGCAATGGCAAAAAGATTGTCTCGATCGGTTCACACCTGCCCATGGCTTGTCAGGACAGGTCCTGGTGCGGGCGCTGGCAGTGACGCATGTGGAACTGATTCTGATCCACCCGTTTCGCGAGGGCAATGGTCGGATCTCCCGCCTGCTGGCGGATGTCATGGCAGTGCAAGCGGGCTGTAATCTGCTCGATTACAGCAGCTGGGACGAGCGCAAGGCCTACTATTTCTCTGCCATTCAGCGCGGATTGGAGCGCGATTACCAACCCATGATGCAACTCATGGCCAGCGCGCTGCGGCATTGATGGCTTGGTTATTCAGGCACTGGCCGCGGATTCGGCCAATTGGATAAGGCTGCGGTAAGAGGAGCCGTCGTTCAGTTTACGCTGGATTTCCTTGATCGGCTGCCCTGTTTCGATGGCGGTGGAACTGGCGACCGCTTGCCGGATGGCGGAGCGGGTGATGTTTTTGGCTTGGTAGCGAGATGAATTCGTGGTTTGCGAGGGCATGGCCGTATCGGTGATTGGTAAGGCTGCATTATAGCAAATAAGAGGCTTGTTATGGGGGCAAAATGTTGCAATTGCGCCACTTTTCGCACTTGGAAGCAAGCGATGCATTGGGGCTACACGTGCCAACGCCACGCATGCCGCCAGCACACCAGATTACGAGCACAGGCAACTTGACTACGCGTGCGGTATCGTTGTTGGCGGTGGCCGGGCACGTAGCAGAGGTTTTTGGTTTGGCATGCGCTCGATTGGCCTTATCGTGTCCTGTTTGCAGCCCGCTGGCATGGGCCGCGTGCAAACCACAGTAACGTAGGGCGGCAATTATGGCTGCACAAGCATCGATTTTGCTCGATGATGGGCTGACTCAGAGCGGCGTGAGCCGGCTGTTCGAGCAGCCGTTGGAGATCATTCGCTGCGATGCGCCGGCGCAGGTCGGGCCGGCACTGGCACGTATCGAGCAAGCCTGCGCCGAAGGCTTGTTTGCCGCCGGATTTTTCGCCTATGAGTTGGGTCATGCGCTGGTGCCGCAACTGCGGCCGCTATTGCCGGCGCAGCGCGCACAGCCGCTGTTGTGGGTGGGCCTGTTCGAACGCATACAGCACCTGCGCCGAGATGCGGTCGAGCGCTGGCTTGCCCATGGCGCGCCGGGTGAGGGACAGATTGCTGTCGGCAATCATACGCTGAGCCGGAACGCCTACCTGGCCGCTTTTGCCCGGGTACAGGCCGAAATTGCCGCCGGCGCGTTGCAGCAGGTCAACCTGACGTTCAAGCACCGCCTGCAAGTCGATGGCGATCCGATTGCCCTGTATCGGCGGCTGCGCCAGCGTCAGCCTGTCGCCCACGGCGGCTTTGTGCAAGGGCCGGATTTCCACGTGTTGTCATTGTCGCCGGAGCTGTTCCTGGACATGGACGGCGGCGCCATGACCATGCGCCCGATGAAGGGCACGGCGCCGCGCGGCGCCGACGCGGCGGCCGATCACAGCCAGCGCCGCCATCTGCGCGCCGACGCGAAGTGCCGCGCCGAGAATGCCTTGACCGTCGATGCCATGCGCCGTGATTTGGCCCGAATCGCGCAGCCGGGCAGCGTGCATGTGCCGGAGCTGTTCACCATCGAGACGTATCCCACCCTGCATCAAATGACCTCCACCATACGCGGGCGCCTGCGCGGAGATATCGGCCTGTACGAATTGCTGTGCGCAACCTTCCCCTGCGGCTCGATCACCGGCGCGCCGAAGATGCGGGCCATGCAAATCATCCGTGAACTGGAGCCAGAGCCACGCGGCATCTACACTGGCAGCTTGGGCTACATCGGCCCCGGTCTGCGCATGCACTTCAACGTCGCCATCCGCACGTTGTATCTCGATGCCAATGGTGCGGGAGAAATGGGTATCGGCAGCGGCATCGTCGCCGGCTCCGACGGCGAGGCAGAATACGAGGAATGCCTGCTCAAGGCCCGCTTTCTCGAAGCCAGCGCCGCGCCGCCCGCGGCATCCCCGGGAGCGGCGGCAGACAGTCTGGGCACTGAAACATGATGCGCACGAGCGCGCATCTGGAGCCGGATCTGCAACTGATCGAGACCATGCGCTGGACGGCCGCGGAAGGTCATTATCTGCTCGGCCTGCATCTCGAGCGTCTGCAACAATCAGCGACCACGCTTGGCTTTGCCTGCGACCTGGTGCAGATACGGCATGCATTGGCAACCAGGGCTGCCACTTATCCCGATATGCCGCAGCGCGTGCGGCTGTTGCTGCAGGCCAATGGTGCGTTCACGATAAATGCCACCGCGCTGCAATTGCCAGCCACCAAGGCCGCGCTTCGCTATGTCATATCCACACGCAAGGTAAACAGCGCCGATGCCCTGCTGCGCCACAAGACCACCCGGCGCACGTTATTTGATGCCGAGCTGCAGCATTTCCGGCGCACCAGGAATTGCGACGAAGTGCTGTTCACCAACGAATACGGCCAGATCACCGAAGGCAGCCGCAGCAACGTCTTCGTCCGCATTGGTGGTGAGTGGTTGACGCCACCGCTTTCCTGCGGCCTGCTCGCTGGCGTGCTGCGCCGGCATCTGCTGCAAACCCGGCCCGAAATGCGCGCAGCCATTCTTTATCCGCATGATCTCGAAGCCGCCAAATATGTTGCCGTGGGCAATTCTGTGCGTGGACTGCAGCGGGTCGTGCCGGCAAGGGTTTAATTGCGCTTGCTGCCTTGTCGGACGGTGTTGTTACACGAACAAATGGCTGTTTGGGGCTGGCGCATTCCATTTCTTGATTATGCATGAGACTCAGCCGCTTACTCTGAACTCTGGCATCTCGACTGGAGGAAGTCTGCGACCGCAATGGAGAGACTACTCTCCACCAGCCACTGGCTCCACCAGCCACCGGCATCGAGCTTCCTTCACTGCGCGCTACGCGCGCCGGTCGGAAAGGCAAGGCTTCGCACTACAGTCGAAATAACAAGCCTGTCATGCTGTGGCCCCATGTCCTGCTGGTATTCCTGGCGTAACCGGTGTTCCTGCACTCGATCAATCATCCGAGCTTTCTTGACGCAACAGTGCCTGCCGCTCATCAGTAGCAAAGATCTTGCCTTCATGCTGGAGCGGCAGTCAGATCTTGTCCGCCTTGTTGCTGCTGCCCGAAGAGGCCGTGTGATATTGCTGAACTGTAAAAATAGCTAATGATCCGACCTATCCAACCATGGGGGAAACCCGAGTTCTGGCGGGCGGCGGACTGTCGACTGTACTACGCTTGCAATGAGTTGCAGCCCCTTTGGCCTGCATCGGCCAAGAACGGGGCGCGACGCTGCCGCACAGTGATATGTACTGCAATGGAGACTGACCATGGCGGAACTCGTGGTAATCGGCTATGAAAACATTCAGGATGCAGACCGTGTCCTGACCGACTTGAGGCGCCTGGAAAAGGAGTATCTCATTGATCTCGAAGATGCCGTTGTGGCCATTCGGCAACCCAATGGCAAGGTGAACTTGAAACAAAGCGTTAATCTGGCTGGCCCTGGTGCTGCGTACGGTGGACTTGGTGGCGCGCTTTGGGGCACGCTGGTCGGGCTCTTGTTCCTGAATCCACTCGCCGGACTGGTGCTTGGCGGTGCCGTTGGCGCCGGCGGTGGCGCGCTGTCAGGCTCGCTCCAGGATTACGGCATTAACGATGACTTCATGCGCGGCCTGTCCGGCACGTTGCAGTCGGACAGCTCGGCGCTGTTTCTGCTCATCCGCAAGGCGCAGCCGGACAAGGTTCTGAATGAAATATCGCATTTCGGCGGCAAGATCCTGCGCACTTCGTTGTCGCCGGAGCAGGAGGCCGAACTTGGAGCCGCGCTCCAAAAGAGTTCGGCCACTGTCCGCGAGCAGGGTTCGACCACCAGTGCTGCAAGTTCGGCCGACACGAATGACGATTAATCAAGACATGGCTCGCTGATGCGCATGCGGCACGGCTTGGATCAGGCGGGGGCTGTTCATGAGCGAAAAGCTGGCCGAGGAAGTCGAGCCGTAAAAAAACCGACTGGCGACAGGCACTTCCTGGCGACAAGCTTGCCTGACTTGCCATGGCCATTGAGATACGCGCCAGTTGGGCTCAGATTCACCATGTCGCCATGAACTGCTTGGAGTTGTCAGCATGAAACGAAGAAGACTGGTCAGCATTGCAAAACAGTGGCTGGGGAAGCGCGAAAACCGGGAAAAGGTGAAGCGCCTGGCTCGTGATCTCAAGGCGCGCTACCAACAAGAGACGCGCTCCCGACAGGATAGGCATGCGAGCGAAACACGCACCGGCAATACGGGCAGCAAGCGCGATTCCAGTCGCAAGCAAGAGGAACAGGAGAATCGCCCGCGCTCGGGCAGCCATTCACGAAACCGGCGCTAAACGCAATCAGCTGCTCGCCATGAAGTGCTTCGAGCGCAACTTAATGGCCCATTTCAGCAGCCTGTCATGAGGATCTATTACTGAGCGACAACAGTTCTAGTCAGAGGCACAACCGCCGCCAGGCCCCAAAACCAGGTCGAAGCTGGCATCAACATGCATTTTGCCGGCCACGTCGTTGCTCAGCGGCTTGACGCCGTTGGTCAACAAAGCAGAAAGATTTCCCCGTAAACGAGCATCATCATGGTGCTCTACAGTCAGGGATACATGGCCGTCGTCGCGTGGAAGGCCGGTGAAGCCCATGCTGCGTGGTCCCCAACCGAACATCTGGTATTGGTATTGTGCCGGCCGCAGGGTGATGCCGCCATTGGCCCTGGTTTGCGCGGTTTCACCGGGGGCGGCCATGGGTGCATGCGTAGCCAGGGTGAAGACGTAGTATCCGAGTTCCTCATCCTTGAAGCGGAATTCGAACCCGATTGTTTGCTCATCCTCGTCCAGGCCGACGTTGACCTGATGGTGTTCGTCGACCGGCCCTTCATATGTCCCCGAAAAACCCTTTTGTTGGAGATGGCCAGACCATTGAACACGGATCTTGCAGTCGGGCGGCGGCTCCAGCGTCAATTGCAACTCGTAGTCTCGTGATTGCGAATCGACTGCCTTGCGGGCGACGTTGACAACGCGCACCAGGAACGTATTTGCTGTACTTGACAGTCGCGTGGTGTACTCATTGCGCGGCCTTGCGATATCGCTGCGCAGTTTGTCCACGATCAGATGCAGGTCGTCGCGCTGATTGCGAAACTTCAGCTCCAGATCAGCATGTTCGCTCGTCGGCATGGCAACCGCCAGCACAAAGGCATCGGCGGCGACTGGCGCTACGGTGCGAGCAATCGTTTTTTCGATTTTTTCGCCCTTGAAGACAACCTGTTCGTTGCCCGCATGTTCATAAAAATCCCTGCTGTCGGCAAAATCGGCGATGAATGCAGGCAGCAGATTGTACAGCCCATCGGCATCGAACTGGCGCAGACCCTGGTCGATGCCGGGCAGCCCACGGTCAGGTGCAAGATCTTGCTGCAGCAGCGTCTGCAGGTATTGGATGCCATCGCGCGAGCCAAATCGGCGGCCGAGCCAGGTCCAAAACTGAAAGGTGGCGTAGCACCCAAGCTGCCGTTCGCCGTTAGCTCTGCCGCAGCGCGGCTTGTGCAGCGGGATATCGTAGTAACGATGTTCGGCCGGTTTGAAATCCAGTCTCGACCTGGCCAGCCATTGATACAGTACCGCCTGTGCCATGCCTTCCACGATCCAGGCATGGGTCGGAGCCAGGGTTTCCGCGGGCGCATACGCCATTTGCACGGCATGAAATAGCTCATGGACCGGCGCGCCCATCTTGTAGACGTTTTCCCTGAGCTTCGTTTCGTCTTCGCCCATGGCAAAATAATAATATGGGCTGATGTAAAGACTCTCGCCGTCATACGAGCCGGTGGCATGTTCCCGAGGAGCGCTGAGCCAGGCCTCGTAATAGGTTTTGCCCTCGAATGTCTCATGCGATAGCCGCGGCCCTTTAAGGGGCTGCTGAAAAACTCCGCAAATTCCCGGATAATTGCCATATAACCAGATGACAAAGGAACACAGCTGATGCGCACGGCTGACATCGACCAACCGGCTCTGTTTTCAACCTCGCATACCGGCGATTTTGTCCCGG
>DATGUT010000187.1:0-3049 GCA_035301185.1 Salinisphaeraceae bacterium | reverse complement strand
CTGGCGCTGGCCGTCGTGCTGGTCTGCCTGCTGGTGGCCTATCTGGCCCTGTACCCGGCCCTCGTCGGTTTTGTTGCCGGCGCCACCCGGCGCCTGCCGCGCCCGCTCTGGGCCTTGTTGTTCGTGCCCGGCGCCTGGCTGTTGAGCGAATTGCTGCGCGGCTGGGTCATGACCGGTTTCCCCTGGCTGGCGCTGGGTTACAGCACGATTGATGCGCCAGTCATGGATCTGGTGCCGCTCGGCGGCGTGTATTTCATGAGTGCCTTGGTCGTGGCCGCGGCAGGTGTGCTGGTGCTGCTGTTTCTCGGTTCGATCAGCGCGCGCCTGATCAGCGTTCTGCTGATCGCGGTTACGCCGGTCATGCTTTGGCTGGTGCCGCCTGCCACCAGCTGGACCGAAGCCACCGGCACACAGCTGGATGTGGCCATTATTCAGGGCAATTTCGGGCAGGATGTGAAATGGGATCAGGACTACCTCGGGCCGACGCTGGCGCGCTATCGCCGCCTGACCGAAGCAACCGATGCGGACCTGGTGATCTGGCCGGAAGTCGCCATTCCGGCGCTGGCGCGGCATGTGCAGGATTATCTGCATTCGATCGACTATCTTGCCAGCAACAAGAATCAGACGGTGCTCATCGGCACGCTGACCCGGGATGCGAATGGCACTGGTTACTACAACACCATTCTTGCCCTCGGCGAGAGCCATGGTGAATATCACAAACATCATTTGGTGCCGTTTGGCGAATATTTTCCGCTGCCGGACTTTGCCAAGCGCTGGCTTGACGTGCTCGAAGTGCGCTACAGCACGCTGGCGCGCGGCAGCCTGCAGCAGGAGCCGATTCGCATCGGGTCGACGTCTTTGGGCGCCTCGATCTGCTTCGAGGATGTGTTTGGCGAGGAGGTGATGCAGGCGCTGCCGCAGGCTGGCCTGCTGGTGAATGTCACCAATGATGCCTGGTTTACCGGCACCATCGCCGCGGCCCAGCATTTCGAGATTTCGCGCATGCGGGCACTGGAAGCTGGTCGGGTGCTGCTGCGCGCAGCCAATACCGGCATCAGCGGCATCGTCGCTGCCAGCGGGCGCGCCATTCGCAAGACCCATGAAAATGAAGTGGCCGTCATTGAGGCAGTCGTGCAAACGCGCACCGGCGCCACTCCTTATGTGCGTTTCGGCAACTGGCCGTTGTGGGCGGCCGGCGTCTTTCTGACTGCGTTGGGTCTCGGGTGGGCCGGGTTGCAGCGCCGACGGGGCGCATCGGTTTAGCCTATTCGCGGGGCAGCGAGTAAACTAATACGTTTATCTTCGCTTTCGTTCATTGCAGCAACACTAACCGGTATGGAAAAGAGTTATTCTTTCGCGGACATCGAAGCCTCGGTCCAGGCGCGCTGGCACGCAAGCCGCGCCTTCGAGGTCAGCGAAGATCCCGCGCGCGAGCCATTTTACTGCCTGTCGATGTTTCCATACCCAAGCGGCAAGCTGCACATGGGCCATGTGCGCAACTACACCATTGGCGATGTCATTACCCGCTATCTGCGCATGCGCGGCTATAACGTGCTGCAACCCATGGGCTGGGATGCATTCGGTCTGCCCGCGGAAAATGCGGCGATCCAGAACCAGGTGCCGCCGGCCGCGTGGACCCGTGCCAATATCGATGCCATGCGCGCGCAGCTGCAGCAACTCGGCTTTGCCTACGACTGGTCGCGCGAACTCGCCACCTGCGACCCAAGCTATTACCGCTGGGAGCAGTGGCTGTTCACGCGCCTGTACGAAAAGGGGCTCGCCTATCGCGCCGAATCGGTGGTCAACTGGGATCCGGTCGACCAGACCGTGCTCGCCAACGAACAGGTGGTCGATGGCCGTGGTTGGCGCTCCGGCGCCGTGGTCGAGCAGCGTTCCATTCCACAGTGGTTCATCCGCATCAGCGATTATTCCGATGAATTGCTGTCTGCGCTCGACGAATTGCCGGGCTGGCCGGATGCCGTGCGCACCATGCAGCGCAACTGGATCGGGCGCTCCGAAGGCCTGGAAATCGATTTCGCCGTGGCCGGCCGGCAACAGCCATTGACCGTATTCACGACCCGCCCGGACACCCTGTTCGGCGCCACTTACATGGCCCTGGCGGCGGATCATCCGCTGGTGCTCGAGGCAGCACAACACGATCCGGAGCTGGCCGCGTTTTGCGCCGATTGCCGGCGCAGCGGCACCGCCGCGGCTGACATCGATACACGCGCAAAGCGCGGCTACCGACTGGCCCTGACTGCCACGCATCCGCTCACCGGCGCGGAGCTGCCGATCTTCGCCGCCAATTTCGTGCTCATGGGCTACGGCACCGGCGCCGTCATGAGCGTGCCGGCGCACGACGAGCGCGACTGGGACTTTGCCCGCGCCTATGATTTGCCGATCGTGCCGGTGATCGCCGATGCCGAGGGCAACCGCCCCGACATCGACGCCGGCGCGACCACGGAGAAGGGCATTTTGTTCAACTCCGGTGCCTATGACGGCCTCGATTTCGACGCGGCGTTCGCGGCCATCGCCGCGACGCTGGAAGCCGACGGCCGTGCCCGGCGCCAGACGCAATACCGCCTGCGCGATTGGGGTGTCTCGCGCCAGCGCTATTGGGGTGCGCCCATCCCCATGATCCACTGCGACACTTGCGGCATCGTGCCGGTGCCGGACGAGGATTTGCCGGTGGTGCTGCCCGAGGACGTGACCCCGGAAGGCAAGGGCTCGCCGCTGCCGGACATGGCCGAGTTCGTCAACTGCGACTGCCCGCAATGCGGCCAGCCGGCGCGACGCGAGACCGACACGTTCGACACCTTCATGGAATCCTCCTGGTATTTCATGCGTTTTGCCTGCCCGGATGCCAGCGCGGCCATGCTCGACGAACGCGCCGCCTATTGGCTGCCGGTGGATCAGTACATCGGCGGCATCGAGCACGCCATCCTGCACCTGCTGTATGCGCGCTTCTTCCAGAAACTGCTGCGCGATCTCGGCCTGCTGGAAGGGGTGGACGAGCCGTTCACACGCCTGCTCACCCAGGGCATGGTGC
>DATGUT010000186.1:0-4547 GCA_035301185.1 Salinisphaeraceae bacterium | reverse complement strand
GTAACAATCCCATCCTCAGCATAATCCACGCAGCTTGAGGATGGGCAGGTCAAAACATGATGTCTAGAAGTATCGTTTTGCTGCGAGCAGAAAAAAAGCCGCTCCAGAAACGAAGCGGCGCAATTGTTCGTCCGGATCGATTCGGTGGCGCCTGAGGTACGAGGGGGAACCGAAGGACGCCGAAAGATACAGACGAAGCCTTACTTACGGGAATTCTATCACAGTTGTTGCTGTGCCATCTTGTTCCGTAATCAAGAATCGCCGGTCGGGTCGGCTACGCCGAGGCACGAGGGGGGACCGGAAGATGCCGACCCGACCAGACGAACAAGGACGACAAAAATTCTGTCGTACTTGACTGTATAGAAAGCAAGTAGTGTGCCAACATTAGAATAATGATTATGTATCAATGTGTTATGTAAATTACACAGATGCAGGCTCCAATCGTCTGCCTGTTTCGGCGGGATAATGGCGTAGAACTGTCGTTAAAAAGCGACAGTTATTTTCCTGAATTCGATAATGGCCTGTTATTAAAGAGCAACGCTTGTCGCCTTTAAGCGACAGCCTGCGATTTTGCCAGCTTCGAGCTGTCGCCCGACAGCAACAGGGCTTATTCAACATGCTTGAAGTCCGCTGGATCGACGTCATGGCGCGCCAACAGCTTGTAGAATTCGGTGCGGTTGCGTTCTGCCAGCCGTGCCGCACGAGTAACATTGCCGGCGGTAATTTGCAGTAGCTGAATCAGGTAATCGCGGATGAACAGATCACGCGCCTGCGCGAGTGGTTGAATGCTGGCAGTGGTGGTGGGGTTGATGGCGTGATCCGCAAGAGCTTTTTCGACCACTTGTGCCGGAATGACGCGACCCGGTGTCAGGGCGGCGTTTTGTTCGACCACGTTGGCAAGCTGGCGGATGTTGCCGGGCCAGGAGGCGCGCATGAGCAACTCCATGGCCTCCGGAGCATAGACCTTGGGCTGAACATTGGCCGGCGCGACATCGCGCGCGGCCAGCTGCTGCAGAAAATGATGGCATAGCGGCGCAATGTCTTCGATCCGATCCCGCAAGGGCGGCAGGTGCAGGTTGACCACGGCCAGCCGGTAGTACAGGTCTTCGCGGAAGGAGCCGGCGCTGATGGCACGGGCCAGATCCCGATGGGTTGCCGACAGGATGCGGATATCGATGGGGTAGGTTGTGCTGGCGCCGACCGGGCGCACCTCGCGTTCCTGCAGCACACGCAGCAATTTGACCTGCAGGGCATGCGGCATGTCGCCAATCTCATCCAGCAGCACGGTGCCGCCATTGGCGCTGCGCAGCAAGCCCTCATTGCCCTTGTGGGCATCGGTAAAAGCGCCTTTGACGTGGCCAAACAGCTCGGATTCGAGCAGCTGCTCGGGCATGGCGCCACAATTGATTGCCAGGAACGGTCGCTCGCGGCGGCGGCTGGCTTCGTGCAGGACGCGCGCCAGTACTTCCTTGCCGGTGCCGGACTCACCGCGGATCAGGATGCTGGTTTCGGTATCGGCCACCAGGCGGGCTTCGTCGAGCAGGCGATGCATGGCCGGCGCACGTGTGATCATGCGCGCCGGCACAATGTCTTCCCACAAGCCCGGTGCAGGACCGGCCTGAGCGAGCGCCTGTTCAATGCGCGCCAGCAAGGCCTGCTTGTCGACCGGTTTGGTCAGAAAATCCAGCGCTCCGCCCTGGGTGGCGGTGACCGCATCGGGAATCGAGCCGTGGGCGGTGATCAGAATCACCGGCAGGGTCGGCCTCTCGCGGCTCAGGTGCTGCAGCAGGTCGATGCCGTTCATGCCGTCCATGAGCAGGTCGGTGATCACGCAGTCGATGACCTTCTCGCGCAGGGCCTTGAGGGCGGCAGCGGCATTCTCGGCCGTGGAAACTTCATGCCCGGCGCTCTTGATGCGCAGTGCCAGCAGACGGCGCAGATTCGGGTCGTCATCGACCAGCAGGATATGGCCGTGGCGCTTCATCGACCCGGCCCGGGTTCGATGAGCGTAATGCTGTGCAGCTTGCGCGTGGCTTCGGCCAATTGCTCCTCCAGTGCTTCCCTTTGCTTGCGTTCGTTGGCCAACATTTGGTGTACGTTGCTGTTTTCCTTGCTCAGCATGGCAAATTGGCGCAGGTAAGCAGCTGCTGTCGGCGCCCAATCGGCATTGTCGTGCGTGAGTGCCTTGTCTGCATAGCGCCAGCCGTTCTCCGGCGCATAGCCTTTGTATCCCGGCTGACCGTAAGCCAGCGCCAGACGCGCCACATTCATGGGGAGCGGATTTCTCTCATAAGCCGCTCTGGCGATGTTGAGCATGGCCATGCGCCTCGGCGAATCTGCCTGCAGCAGAGACTGGCTGTACAGCAGGAGCGCTTCCGTCTGCAGCATATCGCGCTGGACTGCGGTGTGCGGTTCGAGCGGCATGTATGTGCAGCCACTGTATGCGACGCAGGTCAGCACGAGAAGCAACAGCGCCAGCCGGTTGCCGGCTTGGCAGTGAAACAGTTGCCTGCCGGGCGCATGAGGCCGCCTGGCGCCAGGGTTGAGCATGAGGCGGACCCGATTCCGCCGGTTGCGGGCAGCCGGCCAGGGCGGCAGTTTTGTTGCCATTTCAACGATGCGCATGGCTGTCATCCCTTTGGTTGGGCAGTGTGATCTGAAAACAGGTGCCGCCGCCCGCAGCAGCTGTAATGGCAATGCCCCCACCGTGCGCCTGCACGCATTCGCGCACGACGGACAAGCCGATGCCGGTGCCCTGAATTGGTGCCTGGCTGCCGGTACTGCCTTGGTAAAACGGATTGAAAATATGTTCGCGCTCATGCGGCGCAATGCCCGGCCCCTGATCACATACTGCCAAATGCAGTGCGCGTCTGTCTTGTTCGGCGGTGATGCGGATGGTGCCGCCCGTGGGCGAAAACTTGATTGCATTGGACAACAGATTGTCGACGATCAGGTATACACGGTCGTGATCCGCGCACAGCATGAGTGGCTGCGCCGGCATGGACACGCTCAGCTGCTTGCCGTCGATGGTGAGTTTTTGTCGCTGGACGATGGTCTTGATCAGGGTCTCCAGTTCAAAATGGCTGTACTCCAGTTTAACCTGTTGATTCTTCCAGGCGGCGAAGTCCAGCAGGTTTTCGATCAGGCTGAGCAACTCCTGGCTGTTGCGCTGAATGATGTCCGCCACTTCCTTTTGCTGCGGGCCGAGAGCGCCGACGGTGCCGTCGCGCAGCAGATCCGAGCCTTCATGAATGCTGGCCAGCGGCGTTTTGAGTTCGTGTGACATGTGGCGCAGGAACTGGTTGCGCTCATCTTCCAGCGAAGCCAGCTGCTGACGCATCCAATCAAGCCGGCTGCCCAAGGCATCCAGTTCGGCCGAAGGGGCTGCAATCCTGATCGGCTGGCTGAAATCTCCCTTGCCGAGGCGCGCGACGGCACTGGTGATCTGGCGCAGCGGGCGCGCGATGACGACGGTGAACACGATTGCCAGCAGAATGACGCCGGGCAGCAGCATGAACATGCTCATGAACAGGAAGCGCCGCTCCTGCTGCGCGGTATCCTGCATTTGCTTGAGTTCGGCGTCGATGAACACATCGCCCTGCTCGATGATCAATCCGGTTTCCTTGTACATGTTCTCGAACTGGGGAAGCACTTCATCCAGCGCCTCCGGGCCTTGCTGCATCGCCTGTGCGACCAGATCGACGCGCTCGCGCAATTTATCCAGATTCCATGAAGGCATGCTGCCGACGCGCAGCCTGCGCAGGGTTTCCAGGGTGGCATCGAAGGCTTTTTTCTGCTTCCTGAAGCGCTCGAGCAGCATGGGTGTCTCGACGATCCGGTATTGGCGCGCGGTGCGTTCCATGTCGACCAGGATGCTGTCGAGTTCGCGGCTGACGCGATTCACCTGCACCCCACTCAGCACCAAGCGCTGGCTTTGATCGGCGAGGCGTTCGACATAGGTTATGCTGTACAGTGCCGCCGCCAGCAAGGGCAGGGCAACGAGTGCGAAACTGGCCAGCAGCAGTCCGGTGACCGAGCGCGGGCGCAGCGCATGCCGGCGCTTGTGTGATGAGTGATGATCGTTCACATTAATTCCGCAATCCCCATGGCCGGCACGCCAGGAATGGCATGCCGGTGTTTGTCTTGGCACCATTCTGATTATTCTGCATTATGCCTACATCCCATTTGAACCATGCCCCCGACCTGAATGCCGCTGCCCTGGCCACACAGCTGCAGGACCTGCTGCAGGCGGCCCGGCGCAGTGGCGCGGATGCTGCCGAGGCGCAGCTGAGTCGTGCCCGTGCACTGGACATCAGCGTGCGCAACCAGCAAGTCGACGGGCTGGAATACGCTGCCGATCAGGCGGCGCAGATCAGTGTATATTGCAAGCAGCGCAACGGCTCCGCCAGTACCACGGATTTGTCCGCAGAAGGGCTGCAGGCGGCGCTTGCCCAAGCCATGACCATTGCCCGTTTCACCGAGCCGGATCAATATGCCGGCCTTGCCGACGCCGAGCTCATGGCGCGCGACTGGCCGGAGCTGTCCCT
>DATGUT010000185.1:0-2468 GCA_035301185.1 Salinisphaeraceae bacterium | reverse complement strand
TGGCGCTCAAGGGCCCGACCACCACACCCAGTGGTGGCGGCCACGCGTCGGTCAACGTCGCCATCCGCAAACGCTTTGACCTGTATGCCAATGTGCGCCCGGTTGCGTCCATGCGCGGCGCGCCATCGGTGTACGACGATGTCGACATCATTACCGTGCGCGAAAACGAAAGCGGCATGTATTCTGGTGAAGGGCAGATCATGTCCGACGACGGCCAGCGTGCCGAAGCCAAATCCGTGATGACCTACAACCAGTGCGAGCGCATCATCCGTTTCGCCTTCGAGCTGGCGCGCGCGCAAGGACGCCAGAAAATCACGCTCGCGCACAAGGCCAATATTCTGAAGACCACTTCGGGGCTGTTTCTGTCCGTGGGCCAGGAAATCGCCAAAGAATACGACGATCTGGAATTCGACGATCAGATCGTCGACTCCTGCGCCATGAAGCTGGTCATGGATCCGCATCAGTTCGACGTGATTGTTGCACCCAACCTGTTCGGCGACATATTGTCCGACCTGTGTGCCGGCCTGACCGGCGGCATGGGCTTGGCGCCGGGCGCCAACATCGGCGACGACTGCGCCGTGTTCGAAGCCGTGCATGGCAGCGCGCCGGACATCGCTGGCCAGAACATTGCCAACCCAACCTCGGTCTTGCTCGCCGCGGCACTGCTGTTCGAGCACATCGACGAGCAGGACAAGGCCGATCGCCTGCGCCAGGCCGTGCGCTCGGCAATCGCCGATCATGATCGCGTGACGCCGGATCTGGGCGGCGACGGCGGTACCGATGATTTCACCCAGGCCGTGATCGAACGACTGTAGCAATATTGCGCCTTGCCGCGCCGTGAGGGGCTTGCAGAGCGGCGCCGCGACTCGGGTTCCAAGGCCTGTCGGCCAGCGTACAATGACGCGCTGGTAATCTGGCTGGCCATTGCGGTCATGTAATTGCCTGCCTCCATCCACCACAGCCGTGAGAGCGCTCAATGGCCAATACATTACGCCAGCCGCCGGATTTGGCGCGCCGCATTCCGCGCTGGGCCGGCATCGGCCTGTTTCTCTATGCTTCCGTTTATGCGCTGAGCGCGGCCAAGTCGTTCCTCGTGCCGGTCGTGTTCGCGTTCTTGTTGTCGATGGTGTTTGCACCGCTGCGCCGCGCGCTCGAGCGCCTGGGCATAGGCAGCACGCTGTCGTCGTTCATGATCGTGTTGTTGCTGCTGTGCGGCCTGCTGGGCTTGATTACGACGCTGGCCATGCCCGTGTCCACGTGGATCGAGAACGCGCCGCGCATCGAGTTCCAGATCCAGCAGAAGATCAATGAAATCTCCCGGTCGATGAATCAGGCTCTTGGCGCCAGCGAATGGTTGCAGGATCTAACCGACAACTCGGATGAAGATGGCCAGGCGGTGCAAGTCGAGGAGGGCAGCTCGGTGGCACAGCAGGCCGCGCTTTTGGTGCCGAGCGCGGTTGCGCAGCTGTTGTTTACCTTCGTTTTGCTGTTCTTCCTGCTCGCCGCCGGCGACATGTTTTACGAAAAACTCGTGTATGTGATGCCGACGTTTCGCGACAAGCGCCGAGCGGTGAGCATCCTGCATAACGCCGAACGCAAGCTGTCGCGCTATCTGGCTACGGTCACGGTAATCAACTTCGGGGTAGGCGTGGCGGTCGGTGCGATGATGTTCGCCTATGGCATGCCGAGCCCGCTCGTTTTTGGCATTGCCGCGTTCATACTCAACTTCGTGCCCTATCTCGGCGCCTTGCTCGTCCTGATCGCGGCCGCCGTGGTCGCGCTGATCACGTTCGATTGGTACGGCTGGTCGCTGATCATTGCGGCCAGCTATTTGCTGCTGTCGACGATCGAAGGCCAGCTCATCACGCCATATTTTGTTGGACGCAGCCTGCGCATCAACACGGTCGTCGTGTTTCTGGCCATTACCTTCTGGGCCTGGCTGTGGTCGGCCGTGGGCATGATCGTGGCACTGCCGCTGCTGGTCGCCATCCGCACCATCTGCGAGCACATCGAGGGGCTCGACCATATCAGTGCCTTCCTGTCCGAGCGGCATGCGGAGCGAATACCCAATTCCCGCAACAAACGATGAAGGGCTGATTGGCTGTGCGCCCAGGCCTGCGTTGAGACAAGTGCCTTGCTCAGTTGTCTTGCCGTCGCCGTAATGATTGCCCTCGATGATTGTCATGCACATTCACATACGGGCGATAGGCGGGTGTCCAGGTGCAGGCATCGAGCAGGTCTTCCAGCGCCTCATCCTCGAACGGCTCGCACAGGTCCTCAGCCCGTGCCTGGCGGGCCACGGCACGGGCGATGCTGCGGGCCACGGCGCGCAGCCGCTCGACCGGCGGCAGCAGGTGGCCCGGGCCCTTGGCGTCACTGTCGCTGGCTTTGCCCAGCGCCTGCGCGGCGGCCGTGAACATGCCATCGCTGACGCGCCTTGCGCGGGTTGCGAGCACGCCGAGGCCCAT
>DATGUT010000184.1:0-11393 GCA_035301185.1 Salinisphaeraceae bacterium | reverse complement strand
CCCATCATGGCCATGCCCTGCACCGACATCACCCGGCGCACGTCGGCAAAGTCGACGTTCATTACGCCGGGGCGGGTAATCAGGTCGGAAATACCCTGCACCGCATTGTGCAGCACATTGTTGGCGGCACTGAAGGCACTTTTCAACGACGTATTCTTGCCCAGCGCAGTGAGCAGTTTTTCGTTCGGGATAACGATCAGCGAATCGACGTATTGACCGAGTTCCTCGATGCCCTGGTTGGCCACTTCCATGCGCTTGCGGCGCTCAAACGGAAACGGCTTGGTTACGACCGCGAGCGACAGAATGCCCATTTCACGGGCAATTTCCGCCACCACCGGCGCCGCGCCGGTGCCGGTGCCGCCACCCATGCCGCAGGTAATGAACAGCATGTCGGCGCCTTCGATGGCCTCGCGGATGCGATCCCGATCCTCTTCCGCGGCCTGGCGGCCGACGGCGGGGTCCGCGCCCGCGCCGAGGCCGCGCGTCACGTTCATGCCCAGTTGCACCAGCACATCGGCTTCACAGCCTTCCAGATGCTGGGCATCGGTATTGGCGCAGACGAAATCGACACCTTCGATGCCGCCTGCAACCATATGATTGACGGTGTTGCCACCACCGCCGCCCACGCCAATCACCTTGATGACCGCCTTGTCGGTCTTCTGATCAGCAAACTCAAACACTTCTGACATAATCACACCTCTTGGTTACCGTGCTTTCCATTGTGGAAACTGAATATCTACAGGATTCCCCCGGACTAGAAATTCCCCTTGAACCAGGCCTTCATGCGCTCCCAGACCTGGGCGAAACTGTTGTCCCTGTGTCCCGGTTCGCTGCCGCGCGGCTGGGTTCTGCCGGCAAACTGCAGCAGGCCCACGCCGGTGGCATGAATCGGGTTCTTGACCACATCGGTCATGCCCTTGATGCGTTGCGGCACACCTTGGCGCACCGACTTGTGGAATACTTCCTCGGCCAGATCAATCACCCCTTCCATCTTGGAAGAGCCACCGGTGATGACGATGCCGCCGGCGAGCAATTCATCGAAGCCGGAACGCACCAGTTCCTTGTGGATGAGGACGAACAATTCCTCGTACCGCGGCTTGATGACCTCCGCCAGGGTGCTGCGCGACAATTGCCGCGGCGGGCGGTCGCCAACGCTGGGCACCTCGATGGCATCGTCGTGCTCGATCAGATCCGGCAGCGCACAGCCGTAGCGAATCTTGATCTGCTCGGCGTGCTGGGTCGGCGTGCGCAGGGCCACGGCGATGTCGTTGGTCACCTGGTCGCCGGCAATCGGGATGACCGCGGTGTGGCGAATGGCGCCGTTGACGAACACCGCGATGTCGGACGTGCCGCCGCCAATGTCGACCAGGGCGACGCCGAGATCCTTCTCGTCCTGTGACAGCACGGCGTAGCTGGACGCCAGTTGCTCCAAAGACAGCTTGGCCACTTCCAGCCCGCAGCGGGCCACGCATTTCTGGATGTTCTGCGCCGAGGTGACCGAACCGGTGACGATATGCACGCGCGCCTCCAGGCGCACGCCGGACATGCCCACCGGCTCCTGAATGCCTTCGTTGTCGTCGACCGAGAATTCCTGTGGCAGGACATGCAGGATCTTGTGGTCGCTGGGCAAGCGCACGGCACAGGCCGCATCCACCACGCGTTCGATATCCGATTCGCTGACCTCACGGTTGCGCACCGCGACGATGCCCGGCGAGTTGTGCGACTGCACGTGCGCGCCGGAGATGCCGCAGTACACCGACTGGATGCGGCAGCCGGCCATCAGCTCCGCCTCTTCCACGGCACGGCGAATGGAATCGGTGGTCGATTCGATGTTCACGACCATGCCCTTCTTCATGCCGCGCGAAGGCGCGCTGCCCAGGCCGATGATCTCCAGCTCGCCTTCCGTTCCCGGTTCAGCCACGATGCAGGCCACCTTGGAGGTGCCAATATCCAATGCCACGATGAGACTGTTCTCAGGCCTCTTGCTCATTCACTCTCTCCAGAGCGGTGGCGGCGCGCATGCCGCCCACCGCGAAACCATCGCTGTAACGCAAATCCACATAACCGGCCTCTGCCAGGGCGCCAGGCACCTCTGCCAGGGCATAATCGATAAACCGCTGCAGTCGCGCCGCCAGGTGCTTGCGCCCCAGGCGCAGCTGCAGGCCATCGGCCAGGGTCGCCTGCCAAGAGCCGCGCGCATCCAGCGCCAGCTCGGCAATATGCCGATCGCTAGCCGCCGCCAGCTGCGCGTTCATCTGCTGAAAACGGGTATAGACACGCTCGCCGGTGCCTTCCGGCCCGGCCAGCTGCGGCAGGCTCGCGGGCACGGCAGCGGCAGGCGGCGCAATGACCGTGAAGTCACGGGTCAGCACCTTGCCATCGCCCCAGCGGGCCAGCGGCTCATGTTCGCTGACGTGCAGCACCACCCCATCCGGCCAATGCCGGTCGACGCTCACCTCTGCCAGCCACGGCAGCTCGCGCAGCGCCTGCGCCACGGCGCGCAGATCGACTTGCGACAATGGCACGCCCAAGTGGGGCGCAACCGTGGCGGCGACGACATCCGCCTGTAGATATTCGAACTCTCCGTTCATGTACACCCGTTGCGCGAGCGCATCGTCGGGCTTGATGCTGATCCAGGTGCAGGCAGCGACGCTGCACAGCAGCGCCAGGCTGAGCAGAATCTGACGGACGTCTCTCATGACCCCTGCTCCTCGACCACGGTGCCGGCCAGGATGCGCCAGACCAGCTCGGCGAAATCCATGCCGGCCGCCTTGGCCGCCATGGGCACCAGCGAATGGCTGGTCATGCCGGGCACGGTGTTGACTTCCAGGAACCAGGGTTGGCCATCGCGATCGAGCATGAAATCCAACCGCCCCCAGCCGCGGCCGCCGACGATGTCGAAGGCATGCTTGCACAAGCGCTGCAATTCGAGTTCGCGCTCATGGTCCAGCCCGCTGGGGCAGTGATACAAGGTGTTGTCAGCGGCGTATTTGGCCTCGTAGTCGTAAAACTCGCGCGGCGTCTCGATGTGGATCAACGGCAGGCATTGCTCGTCGATGATGGCGGCCGTGTATTCCGGCCCATCCACCAACCGTTCGACGATGACCGCGTCATCGAATTGCGCCGCGGCGCGAATGGCGGGCAACAACTGCTCACTGCGGTCCACGCGGCTCATGCCAATGCTCGAGCCCTCACGCGAGGGCTTCACAAACAATGGCAGGCCCAAGGTTTCCAGCAACGCTTGCGGGTCCGCATCCACGCCGACCTGGCGGTAAACGGGGGTGGGAACACCCCGCGCCGCCCAAATGGCTTTGCAGCGCACCTTGTCCATGGACAGGGCACTTGCCAGCACGCCGCTGCCGGTATAGGGCAGCCCCTGCAACTCGAACGCGGCCTGGGCCACACCGTCTTCGCCGCCGCGCCCGTGCAGGGCCAGCCACACGCGATCGAAGCCCTCGTCGGCGAGCCGCAACAAGCGCTGTCGATCCGCATCCACACATTCGGCGGCAACGCCTCTGGCCACCAGGCCGGCATGCACGGCGGCGCCGGAATCCAAAGAAACCGCGCGCTCGGCCGACCAGCCGCCCATGACCACGGCAACACGGCCGAAGGCCTGCGGGTCGGTTATCTCTCGCCTCATGGTCATTGTTCACCTCCCGGCTGGAGCAACAAGTGGCGCACGGCGGTGCCGATGTTGCCGGCGCCGAGTGTCAGCACCACGTCGCCTGTTTCAATCACGGCGGCCAGTACCTGTGCCAGTTCTTCCAACTCGGCGACAAAAACCGGCTCCACGCGGCCGCGGGCACGCACGCCGCGAGCCAGGGAACGTCCGTCGGCGCCGGCAATGGCTTGCTCGCCAGCGGCATAGACTTCACACAAAACCAAGGTTTCGAGGTCGGCCAGCACGCGGCAAAAATCATCAAACAAATCCTGCGTGCGGCTGTAGCGGTGCGGTTGAAACACCACCACCAGGCGCCGTTCCGGCCAGCCCGCGCGCACTGCATCCAGGGTGGCGCTGATTTCCTGCGGATGATGGCCGTAATCGTCCACCAGCAGGCAGCGCTTGCCGCCCAGTTCCACCTCGCCGAGGACTTCGCAGCGCCGGCCGATGCCGGCAAACTGGGCCAACCCCTGCTGCAGCGCCGCGACCGGCACACCCAGCTCGAGGGCAACCGCCACGGCCGCCAGGGCGTTGCGCACGTTGTGCGTGCCCGGCAGCTTCAGATGCATGGGCACGGGCTTGTCCAGGCCCGGTGCCTGCAGGGTGAAGCTCGTGCCGTGGCCCTGCGGGCGGATATCAACGGCGCGCACATCAGCTGCTGGATCGGTGCCATAGGTCAGGATCGGGCGCGCCACGCTGGGCAGCATGTCCTTGACCACCGGGTCATCCATGCACAGCACCGCCAGGCCGTAGAACGGCAGGTGATGCAGAAATTCCAGGAATGCCTCCACCAGACGCGCGAAATCATTGTCGTAGGCGCCCAGGTGATCGGCATCGATGTTGGTGACGATCGCGATCATCGGCGTCAACAGCAAGAAGGACGCATCCGATTCATCGGCCTCGGCCACCAGATAGGGGCCGGCGCCCAAGCGGGCATTGCTGTCGACACCGAGCACGCGCCCTCCCACCACGAAGGTTGGATCGAGCTCACCTTCGGCGAGCAGGGCCGCGGTCAGGCTGGTGGTGGTGGTCTTGCCATGGGTTCCGGCGACAGCAATGCCGTAGCGAAAGCGCATCAGTTCGGCCAGCATCTGTGCGCGCGGCACCACCGGCAGCAATTGCTCGCGCGCAGCCACGACCTCGGGATTGTCGCTGGCGATGGCGGTCGACAAGACGACCACATCGGCACCGGCAATATGCTCGGCGGCGTGGCCAATGCTGACTTGCGCGCCCTGTTGGACCAGCGCCTGCACGCTGGCGCCGGCGGCCATGTCGCTGCCGGTGACGGTGTAGCCCAGATTCAGCAGCACCTGCGCAATGCCGGCCATGCCGACGCCGCCGATGCCAACCATGTGCACCGTCCGCACGCGCCGCATGGGGCGGCGGAACAAGGGCTGGAATTCATCGTTGCGCAATGCCATCACGCGGCCTCCAGCAACTGGCAACAGGCATCGGCAATGGCCGTCGTCGCCTGCGGCCAGGCGACTGCGCGCGCGGCCTCTGCCCGCTTGAGCAAGGCACTGCGATCGCTGCACAGGCGCTCGATTTCCGTGCTCAGCCGCTCGCTGCTCAGATCGGCCTGCTGCACCATCGTGGCGGCGCCGGCCGCAACCAGCCAGGCGCCATTGGCGCTCTGATGATCATCCACCGCATGCGGATAAGGCACCAGCAGTGCCGGCAGGCCGGCGGCGGCGAGCTCGGCGACGGTAAGCGCGCCACTGCGACAAATCACCACGTCGGCCCAGGCATAGGCGGCGGCCATGTCATCGATGAAGGCACACAGCTCAGCCGTCACGCCATGTTCCGCATAGGCTTTTTCGGCTGCAGCCAGCGTGCGTCCAGCCTGGTGCCACACCTCGAGTCGCAGCTCGGCCGGCAGGCGGGCGAGTGCCGCCGGCACGCGCTCATTGATGGCGAGAGCGCCGCCACTGCCGCCCAGAACCAGCAGCCGCACGGCATGCTCACGCTGCGCCATGCGCTGGGCCGGCGGCGCCAGCGCCAGGATTTCCCGGCGCACCGGATTGCCTACGGTCACGGCGCTGTGCCGCGCAGCAAAAGTGTCGGGAAACGCCTGCAGCACCGTATCTGCAAGCCAGGCCAGGCTGCGGTTGGTCAAGCCGGCGGCCGCATTTTGTTCATGGATGAGCAACGGCCGGCGCTGCAGCCAGGCGACCAGGCCACCAGGGCCGGCGGCAAAGCCGCCCATGCCGATCACCAATTGCGGGCCGAGTTGGCGCACCAGGCGAAATGCCTGCACCACCGCGCGCAGCAGGCGCAGCGGCGCGCCCAGCCAGGTCAGCACTCCCTTGCCGCGCAGTCCGGCCACCTCAATGGTGTGCAGCGGCAGGCCCGCAGCCGGCACCAGCCGTGCTTCGATGCCCGTCGTGCTGCCGAGCCAGCTCACCTGCGCGCCGCGCTCAACCAGCGCCTGTGCCACGGCCAGCGCCGGGAATACGTGGCCGCCGGTGCCGCCCGCCATGATCAGAACATGCGGTTGCCGACTCATGTGGCACCTTCCTGGGCCGGCTCCCGGCTTTCCATGTCGACGCGCAGCAGCAAGCCAATCAGGACCAGGTTGATCACCAGGCTGGAGCCGCCGTAACTGAGCAGCGGCAGGGTCAGCCCCTTGGTCGGAAACGCACCCAGGTTGACGCCGATATTGATGAACGCCTGCAGCACCAGCCAGCCGACGAGGCCATAGGCGACAAAGCCGTTGAACAGCTGACCGCGCTCGAGGGCGCGCCGGGCGATGGCAAACACGCGCCACAACACCAGCAAAAAAAGACCAATGATCAGCAGCGAGCCGACCAGGCCGAATTCCTCGGCATAAATCGCGAACAGGAAATCCGTGTGCGTCTCCGGCAGATACAGCAGCTTCTGCACGGAATTGCCCAGCCCGACGCCAAAAATGCGGCCGCGGCCGACGGCAATCAATGACTGCACCAACTGAAAGCCGGTATGGAACGGATCCGCCCAAGGATCGGTGAAACTGGTCAGGCGCTGCAAGCGATAGGGCGAGATCATGGCCAGCAACGCCAATGAAGCCACGGCGCCCAGCGCCAGCGTAACCAGCGGCAGCAGGCGGGCGCCGGCCAGAAACAGCACCATGCCGGCAATGGCGATCAGCACCGCCGCGCCGCCATAATCCGGCTCCATCAGCAACAGACCGCTGGCCAGCAACATGAACAACATCGGCCGCAGCAGGCCGCCCCAGCTGCTGACCAAAGCCAATTGCCGGCGGCTGGCATAACCGGCGACATACAGCAGCAGACACAAGCGGGCCGGCTCGGACGCCTGCATCGATATCGGCCCCAGGCCGATCCAGCGCCGCGAGCCATTCACTTCATCGCCGATGCCCGGCACCAGCACCAGCACCAGCAGGAACAGGCCAAGGCCCAGCAGCGGAAAACTGTTGCTTTGCCAGTATTGCATCGGCACATGCACTACCGCCAGGGCTGCACTCAGGCCAAGCAGCGCATACAGGGCCTGGCGATTGAAATAGTACAGCGGATTGCCGATCTGGCGGTCGGCTTCGGCAATTGATGACGACGCCACCATGACCAGGCCAATGAACAGAAGCGTGGCCAATGCGATCAGCAACGTCCGGTCGGGCATGACCCGCGGCAGGCGCAGTTGTGCAGGCAGGATCATCATGCCGCCAGCTCCTGCACGGCGGCCATGAAGGCCTCGCCGCGCTGCGCATAATCAGCAAACTGATCGAGGCTGGCGCAGCCGGGTGACAGCAACACCGTGTCGCCAACCTGGGCGAGTTCCGCCGCCAGCGCGACGGCAGCCACAAGGTTGTCGACCCGGTGCACTGCCACCCGGTTCGCCAATACCGCGGCGATGATCGCCGCGTCCTCCCCGAAAACAATAACGGCACGCGCCTTGGCAGGCACCGCCGCCGCCAGCGGCGTGAAATCCGCGCCCTTGCCCTGACCGCCGGCCAGCAGGATAAGCGGACCTTCCATGCCGGCCAACGAGGCCAGCAAGGCACCCGGATTGGTGCCCTTGGAGTCGTTGATCCAATCGACACCAGCGATCCGTGCCACCCACTGGCAACGGTGCGGCAGGCCGGAAAAACGACACAAACCCGTCTCGATGCTGGCGGCATCAAGGCCGGCCGCCTCGGCCAGCGCCCACGCAGCCAGCGCATTGCAGTGATTGTGCCGCCCGCGCAGCTGCAAGCGCGAGCAGGCCAGCCAGCGTTCCGGCCCGCGCGCAAGCCAGTCATGCTTCGCACTGTCGCGGGTCAGCGCGTAATCACACTGCGCCGTAGTGCCGAAGCGCACCACTCTGGCGGCGCCGGTGTCCATGGCCGCGACCACTGCATCATCGGCATTGACAATCGCTGTTTCGGCCGCCTTGAAAATGCGCGCCTTGGCACTGGCGTAACTGGCCAGGTCGCCATGGCGGTCGATGTGATCGGGGCTGATGTTGAGCACGGTGGCGGCAACGCAATCCAGCTGCTCGGTGAGCGCCAGCTGGAAGCTGGACAGCTCCAGCACATACAGCGATACCTCCGGCGCCAGCAAATCGAGTGCCGGCGTGCCGAAATTACCGCCCACCGCCACACTCGCGCCGGCTGCCTCGGCGATCTCGGCCAGCCAGGCGGTCACGGTTGATTTGCCGTTGGAGCCGGTAATGGCGACAACCGGCGCCTGAGCACGGCGCGCAAACCATTCGATGTCACCGCACATGGGCAGGCCACGCTGACGGGCCGTTTGCAGCAACGGCTCGCGCAAGTCGATGCCGGGCGAAACCAGCAGCTGGTCCACGCTTGCCAACGCCGACAGCGGCAAGCCGCCCACCAGCAACTCGGCCTGCGGACAGCGCCGGCGCAGCTCCGCCGCGCGCGGCGGCGTGGCACGGCTGTCGATCACCCGCACCATGGCTCCATGGCGCGCAGCAAAGCATGCTGCGGACACTCCGGTTGCGCCGCAGCCCACCACCAGCACGCGTGTGTTGTCGAGTTGCAGACTTGCGTTGCTCATCGGATTTTCAGCGTCGACAAGCCAATCAGCACCAGCACCAGGGTGATGATCCAGAAGCGCACGATGATTTTCGGCTCGGCCCAACCCTTGAGCTCGAAGTAGTGATGCAAGGGAGCCATGCGAAACATGCGCCGCCCAGTGAGCTTGTAAGAGGCCACCTGCAGGATGACCGAGACTGTTTCGGCCACGAAAATGCCGCCCATGATCAGCAGCACCAGCTCCTGGCGCACTGCCAGGGCAACAATGCCCAGCGCCGCGCCGAGTGCCAGTGCGCCGACGTCGCCCATGAACACTTGCGCCGGGTAAGCGTTGAACCAAAGAAAACCCAGTCCCGCACCGGCTATGCCAGCGCAGAAGATCGCCAGCTCGCCCACGCCGGGGATGAATTCAAAACCCAGGTAATCGGCAAAGATGGCATGCCCGGTGACATAGGCAAAAATGCCGAGGGCGCTCGCCACCAGAACGCTGGGCATGATGGCCAAGCCATCCAGGCCATCGGTCAGGTTCACGGCGTTGCTGCTGCCGACGATGACCAGATAACTCCACAGGATATAACCCGCACCCAGCGGCACGACCACATTCTTGAGCATGGGAATCAAGACGCCGGTCTCGGCGGGCGACTCGGCCATCGCATACAGCCACAGGCCGGCGCCCAGGCCAATGACGGTCTGCAGCGAGTATTTCGCCTTGGCCGACAAACCCCTGCTGTTGCGATACACGAGCTTGCGATAATCATCGACGAAACCGATCGCGCCGAACCCGGCGGTAACCAGCAGCGCCAGCCACACCCAGCGATTGGCAATATCCGCCCACAGCAGGGTCGACACCAGCACCGCCACCAGAATCAGGGTGCCGCCCATGGTCGGCGTGCCGCCCTTGGCCAGATGCGATTGCGGCCCGTCCTCGCGGATCTGCTGGCCGATCTGATGAAAGCTCAGCCGGCGAATCATCCACGGCCCCAGGACGAAGGAAAACAGCATGGCCGTGAGAATGCTGAGAATCGCGCGAAAGGTAAGAAACTGGAACACGCGAAAGCCGCTGTACAAGTGTTCCAGCAACTCGGCCAGATACATCAGCATGGCTCACCTCCAGCGGCGGCGGGAGCCAGCAGGGCCACGATGCGATCCATGTGCGCGCTGCGCGAGCCCTTGACCAACAACGTGGGTCGCTCGGCGGCGCCAGCGAGGGCCGCAAGCAACGCATCACCCAGTTGCGCCTGGCATGCGAACCACTGGCCACCGTCGCCGAAGCTCGCCGCCGCCTGCTCGCTGGCCGGGCCGGTGGCCCAGAGCTGTTCAATGCCGGCAGCACGGGCCTGCAGGCCCGCGTCACGATGCGCCTGCGCCGTCGCTGCGCCGAGCTCGCCCATATCGCCGAGCACCAGCCAGCGCGGCCCCGGCTGAGCTGCCAACCAATGCAGCGCCGCCTGCAACGAAGCCGGATTGGCGTTGTAGCTGTCATCGATCAAGCGCGCACCATGCAGACCCGGCATGGCCGCCAGGCGGCCCGCAGCCGCAGTGATGGCGCCAAGGCCGGCGGCAATGTCGGCGGCCATGGCGCCTACGGTATGCGCAGCGGCGGCGGCTGCCAGGGCATTGCGCACATTATGCTCGCCCGGCAGGGCCAGCTCGATGGCAACGCGCTGGTTCGGCAGGCGCAGAGCAAAGCGGCTGCCGTTGTCCGTCAGCGCCACTTGCTCGGCCGCAACGTCGGCATGCCCGCCGTCGAGCGAAAAATACAGGCGCCGGCAATGTGCCGCCGTTGCCGTCCATTGTTCTGCGTAGGCGTCGTCGGCATTGATGATCGCGCTCGCGCCCGGCGCCAGCGCGGCGTAGATCTCGCCTTTCGCGCGCGCCACGCCGGCACGGCTGCCGAAGCCTTCCAGATGGGCGTCACCGGCGTTGGTGACAACCGCCACCTGCGCCTGCACCAGGTGGCTGAGCGCGGTGATTTCACCCGCATGGTTGGCGCCCATCTCGATCACGGCGCTGGCATGGTGGGCGCGCAGGCCCAGCAATGTCAGCGGCACACCGAGATGATTGTTGAAGTTGCCGCTACTGGCCAGCACCGGCGCCCGGCATTGCGCCAGGATGGCAGCGAGCATGCGCCGCACGGTGGTCTTGCCATTGCTGCCGGTCACGCCGATCACCGGCCCGGCAAATGTCTGGCGCCAGGCGGCGCCGGCCTGCTGCAAGGCCTGCTCGGTGTTGTCCACCTGGATTTGCGCCAACGGCGCATCCTGCAGCCGCTCCACGACCGCACCGGCGGCGCCGAGTGCAGCCGCCTGGGCCACATGCTCGTGCCCGTCGTGATTGCCCTGCAGGGCGAAGAATACGTCCTTTTCGGCCAGGCGGCGGGTGTCGATGCCGACATCGGCGAAGTCTTGATCGGCGCCATGCAGGCGGCCATTTGCCGCCCGGGCCAGATCCGACAGGCGCGGCGTGGCAGGCATGTGCGTCAGGCCGCTCATGCCGCCTCCAAGGCTTGCCGGGCGACGATGCGATCATCATGCGCGCGCCGCTGGGCGCCGATCTGCTGCCAGGCCTCATGGCCCTTGCCGGCAATCAGCACGGCATCGCCGGGCTCAGCCGCCTGCACGGCACTGTGGATGGCACGGACGCGATCATGCTCGACCACGTAATCTGCTGTGGTCGCTTCAAGGCCGGCGAGCATGTCGTCGATGATGGCCTGCGGTGCCTCGCCGCGCGGATTGTCATCGGTCAGCCACAGCATGTCGG
>DATGUT010000183.1:0-3581 GCA_035301185.1 Salinisphaeraceae bacterium | reverse complement strand
CGCGCGACATGGAATAGCGGTGGGTGTCGCTGCGCCGGGCCACTTCCACCAGCTTGTCGACGATGTGCTGCGGCGTCGGCTGGTCGGGATTGCCCATGCCGAAATCGATGATGTCCTCGCCCCGCGCCCGCGCCTCCTGCTTCAGCTGGTTGACGATGGCGAACATGTACGGCGGCAGGCGCTCGATGCGGGCGAATTGGGATGCGGGCGAGGCTTGTGACATTGACACTCCAATATTGGCAGCCGGAGAGACGCCATCGACGGCGATCAAAACGCTCATTATAAACCCGCCGGCCAGTCGCTGTGGCCACCAGCACAATTCAATTGCGCGGCGCAGGCGTCACGACCCCTCCCTACCCTGCAGTATGCAAGCGCTGGCTTGGGCTTACGGCAACACCGTATCCGGCGGAATCGGCTGACCGTCGTGGCGAATCTCGAAATGCAGCACCGCCTCATCACCCGGCCCGAGGCCAATTTCGGCAATCTGGTCGCCAACGGCCACCCGATCGCCTTCCTCGACTTGAGCGTTGCGGGCATATCCGTAGGCAGACAAGTAATCACCGTCATGCTTGAGGATGACAAGCTGGCCAAAACCCTGCAGGCCGACGCCACTGTAAACCACCTCGCCGTTGCGCGCAGCGTAGATTGGCGTGCCTTCCGTAGCATACAGATTAATGCCCTGGCGAATGGATTTGGGCTCGCGTTGATCGAGCACGCTTTGCGCCAGCGGCCAACGCCAGCCCTCGGCGTTCACAGTCGCCGGCTCCGGGTCTGCAGGTGGCGGCGCGGGTTGTGCCTGCACTTCCGGCTCGGCTGTATTTTCTAGTGTAGCGCCTGCCTGCGACTCGGCCTGCTCATGCAGGATCACAGGCTCCAGATCCGGCGCCTTGCCCGCAGCCTGCTGGTTCGCACTCGCTTGTTGCGAGCCGGGCTCGTCCCCAGTCGGCAAGCGGCTGATGCTCGGCCCGGCCTGCTCGGGAATGGCGATTGCGCCCGAGCGCGATCGATCGGATCGCTGTTTTTGCGCGCTCTGAATCTGGCGTTCCATCTCGGCATAATTCAGCGGTGGAAACGGATCCAGCGACAACCGCTGGCCGACGTAAATAGTGTATGGCGGTGCAATTTCATTCCAGCGCGCCAGCTCTTTCCAGTCAAGGCCGTACGCGATTGCAATCGAGGACAGCGACTCACCCGCCTGCACCTTGTGTACCGACGGTATCCGCGTCTGGTTGTAGGCACAGCCAGCACCCAGCATGATTGCCAGCAACAGACAGGTTACCGTCAGTGAACGAGATAAGTGTTTGGACATAGAAAAATCCCAGTCATCATCTTGCTGTCGAACTCATGGCCGCTGGCGGCAAGCCGTGCCCGTCATCGTTGCAGCAATCACTGCAGCTCAACCCGCCGGTCGCGGCATAGTAATACCATTCTCTGGCGGTTCCTCCAAGGGCAGTTCAGCGGCCTCACAATATTGTCTTGTCGCAGAAGCAGCATGCTATGCCACAGAGATGACGATGGTTTTTTGCACGCCGTTCTCTGCGACTTGCAAAGATGATGAGTATTGCTCACCCCGCCTCAGCGCCGCAAGAATGCTTTTGAGGTCTATTCCACGCTGGGCAAGGTCACCAAGCGCTGACGCCGGCAAAAACCGCACGCCTATTTTCAAGGCGGATGCCGGAACACGGAAACTCTTCTCCAATTCTCCGGCAACCAGCTTTTTCACTGTTATTTTCGGCATTCTATTCTCCCATGTAATCTCTGTGCTCAGCCGGGGAATTGGATGAATAACACGCGTCTTCCCACAATTGTCCGGCAAGATCTGCTCAGCTGCCTATAAGCGGCACGAAGCTGACCGCCTCCAGCGCCTCTTGCAGAAATTGGTCGCCACTGCGGCGCACGATCATGAGCTGCTGCTGGCCGTCCTGCCCTACTGGAATGATCATGCGTGCGTCCTCGCCCATTTGCGTGTACAGAGATTCCGGCAACGCTTCGGCACCGGCGGTTACCAGAATCGCATCGAACGGGCCATATCCAGGCAGGCCGAGCACATCATCCTGCGCCTGGCGCACCCGCACATTGCGATAGCCGAGATGGGCGAGTCTTCTGCGCGCGAGCCGATACAAGGCCGGTATGCGCTCAACCGTATAGATATTGGCTACGAGCTGGGCCAACACCGCCGCCTGATAGCCGCTGCCCGTGCCGATTTCGAGCACGTTTTCGGGCGGCTCACCATCACCAAGCAGCAAGTCGGTCATTTGCGCGACGATGTAGGGTTGGGAAATGGTCTGACCATGGCCGATCGGCAGCGCCGTGTCATCATAAGCACGGCTGCTCATGGCTTCGTCCACGAACAGATGTCGCGGCGTGTTGGCCATGGCCTGCAAAACCCGTTCCCGCGCCGCCCCAAGCCTGCGCAGTCGATCAATCAGGCGTGCGCGGCTGCGCGCCGAAGCCATGCCGCGACCACGGACGTGCGGATGCAGCTGATCATCAGTCATGCTGCCCCTCCCTGGCCAGCGTGGCGTCACCCCGTGCACGTTGTATACTGAAAGCGTGGCGCCAGGCGCTGGCATTGCGAATGCGGCAGCCGTCGTCATTGCTCAGCAGTCGTTGCATTTCACATCATCGGAATGGTTTGAAAGTCGACAGGCACGCTGCATGTGCTTGTCAGCCGAATAGCATAGCTTATACTGGCTTTATCCGAGATGCATGCAGGATCTTGCGATGACGGGCCGAATCAGCAATACAACTGGCCACAACGGGCACCGCGGGCGTGACAACGAGCCTGTCAGCGCGCAGGAGCGGCTGTTGTTTCGCAACGCAATGGGCGATGTGCAGGCTCTGCCCAACCGTCAGCGACGCAGGCGCCCGTCTCCGCCGCCGCCATCCACACGGCCGCGCCAGCGTGAAGCCGATGAGCAGGCCGTTCTGGCAGAGCTGCTGGATGCGCCGCCGATCGATATCGAAACCGGCGACAACCTGGCCTGGCGCCGCCACGGCGTGCAATTAAGCGTGTTGCGCAAATTGCGCCGCGGCCATTACAGCTGTCAGGCAGAACTGGATTTGCATGGTTTATTTGTGAAGACCGCGCGTCGCCAACTGGCCGAATTCCTGTATTGCGCGCTGCGGCGCGATTATCGCTGCGTGCGCATCATCCATGGCAAGGGGCTGCGCTCGGGACAGCGCGGGCCGGTGCTCAAGGCTCGCATCGGCGGCTGGCTGCGCCGCCGAGACGAGGTCATGGCGTACTGCTCGACACCGGCCAACGACGGCGGCACCGGCGCGGTTTACGTGCTGCTCAAGCACAGGTACTGAGCGCCGCCCGGCCATCGTTGCCGCCTGCGCTGGCTCCGGCCGCGCCACGGCCATGGCTGACCCGACTTTTTCTGTTGCATAATACAGCAATGCAGATCACAAACATGACGCCGCGCCAGCAGTTGCATGCCGGCCGCATGCCACTGCGGCTGTGCAACCTGTTCCTCGGGCTCACCCTGTTCGCGCTCGCGGCGGCGCTGGTGATTCGCACCGGCCTCGGCGTCGGGCCGTGGGACGTGTTGCACATTGGCCTCGCGCATCAGGTG
>DATGUT010000182.1:0-5837 GCA_035301185.1 Salinisphaeraceae bacterium | reverse complement strand
ATGACCCCCCAGAGGCCGATGATGATATAGGCCAGCATGGCCACCGCCGACGGCTGCGGCAGCTCGGCGGCGCTTTGCGCGTTCGCCAACGCCAGAAAGAACGGCGCCATGGCATACGTCGGCGCCAGCATGAGGAAAGTGATCGCCGCCGCGGCCGTGAACAGCGCGGTCACAGTTTGCTGCACACGGTTGGGATAGCCGCGCCAGCGCAGCAACTGTCTGGCGTAGATTGCCAGCAATACGGCCGCCAGCAGCGTTTGGTACAGGGCGCTGCCAGCCGATGCCACCATGCGAACCTGCACGAACAGCAGGATACAATAGATGGCAGCCGCCGCGTACAGTGCGGTGGCGCCCGCAGGCATATGCTGCGGGCCACGACGCAGGAGCAACAAATCAATGACCAGCCGTGCAAAAGGCATTAACGGCCCCAACAAACAAGTGAATTCCAGCGGCATGATACCGAAGCCGCCTGCACGCGTCGCCACAATCGCCACCGACAGCCAGCTGGTTGATTTTGCCGCGCGCATGCAGCACGAACCCTGGCTGGCGGTGGATACGGAATTTCAGCGCGAGCGCAGCTATTACCCAGAGCTGTGCCTGGTGCAGATTGCCGGGCGCGAAGAAACAGGCTTGCTCGATGTGCTTGCACTGACCGACCTCAAACCGCTTGCTCGCTTGCTGAGCGAATCCGATGTGCAAAAAGTATTCCATGCCGCCGGCCAGGATCTCGAAGTGCTGCAGCAAACCCTGCATGTCGTGCCGACACCCTTGTTCGACACGCAGATTGCCGCGGCGTTGCTGGGTCTGGATGGGCAGATCAGCTACGCGCGCCTGATCGACGAGGTGACGGGTGTAAAGCTGGCCAAGGACTATACCCGCACCGATTGGTCGCGACGGCCGCTGCCGCCGCAGGCGCTCGCTTATGCCGCCGATGACGTGCGCCATCTGAGCGTTGCCTACCCGCTGCTGCGCGAGCGTCTGCAAAAGCTCGGGCGCCTGTCCTGGGCGAAAGCGGACAGCATGGCGCTGCTGGCGCCGGAGCGACTGGCCATGGCTCCGGCCAGTGCCTGGCAACGGGTGCGTGGTTGGCGCGAGCTGGAGCCCGCCCAGCAACAGGTGCTGGCAGAACTGGCGCAGTGGCGCGAGCACGAAGCCATGCGCGCCAACCGGCCGCGCAAATGGATCGTGGCCGATGACGCGCTGCTGGCACTGGCCCGCATGCAACCGGAAACCAAGAGTGCGCTCGCCGCAAGCAGATCGCTGCCGACAAAAGTTGCACAGCGCCATGCCGACCCTTTGCTCGAAGCCATCGCGCGCGGCCGCGCGCAACCAGCCGCCCCCCTGGCGGCAGCTGGCGAACCGCTGACGACAACACAAAGGCAGGCTTGCAGAAAAGCGCGCCGCGCCCTATCCATTTGCGCCCGCGAAAGCGGCATTCCGGCGCCGACGCTGGCCAAGCGCCGGGAGCTGGAACAAATGGTCACCGGCGCACGCGATCTACCAGTGCTCAGCGGCTGGCGCGCACGGGTCGCCGGCGAGCATATTCTCGCCGTGGTCGAGGGCCGGGAAAAGATTGTCGGCCAAGGCAAGACCGCGGGCTTTGCGGCCAGCACGGCGCAGTACAATGGCAGCTAGCCGAAAGACAGCGGCCGCCCTCGCATCAGCGGCGGATACGCGCGCCAGCCTACGTCAGGCTACGCCAGCGCGGCCTGAATGCGCTCGAATATGACATCGATATCGCCCACCCCGACCACGGTTGCCAACAGGCCTTGCCGCTCGTAATAATCGACCAGCGGCCGGGTTTGCTGCTCAAACACCTGCAAGCGATTGCGTATGGTTTCCTCGCTATCGTCGGCGCGGCCACGAGCCATGAGGCGCTGCACGATTTCCTCGTCATCCGCCTGCAGGTGGATCACGCGCTGCAACGGCCGCTGCAGTTGCTGCAGCAGATCGTCCAGCGCCTCCGCCTGCGCCAGGCTGCGCGGAAAACCGTCCAGGATGAAGCCCTGGGCCGTATCCTCCTCGGCCAACCGCTCGCGAATCATGCCGATGACGATGTCATCGGACACCAGTTCGCCGGCATCCATGGCCACCTTGGCCTTTTGCCCGAGTTCGGTCTTGTCGGCCACGGCCTGGCGCAACAGATCGCCGGTGGAGATCTGCGGCACGCCATAAGCTGCAACCAGTTTCTCGCTTTGCGTTCCCTTGCCGGTGCCGGGCGCGCCTAACAGCACGATTTTCAACATATTATTTCCATATGGAGAATGTTTCAGGGGGAGAGCCAGAAGCCAAGTATTCCTGTTAAAGGCAAAACTCGTGGGCTTTTGGGCACGCTGGCAAGGTAATGGCTCAGGTAAGGCAAGTCAATTTTCGCATGCCTGCATTCTCCGGTATCCTCTGCCCTGCCCCGACTTCCCATAAAAAGTTTTTACCATGAGCGCAATGAATGCATTTTATGCCCAGAGCGGTGGCGTCACCGCAGCCATCAACTCTTCGGCCGCCGGTGTCATCGAGGCGGCGCGGGAATATCCCGACCAGATCGGACGTGTTTTCGCCGGGCGCGACGGCATTCTCGGCGCGCTCACCGAAAACCTGATCGACACCAGCCTGGAATCGCCTGGCGCCATCGCCGCGCTGCGCCACACGCCGGCCGGGGCGTTCGGCTCCGCGCGCTACAAGCTGCGGGGCCTGGACGAGAACCGCGCCGAATACGAACGCCTGATCGAGGTGTTCAAGGCGCATGACATCGGCTACTTCTTCTACAACGGTGGCGGTGATTCGGCCGACACCTGCCTCAAGGTCAGCCAGATGGCGGCGCAAATGGATTTCCCGATCCAGGCCATCCACATCCCCAAGACCATGGACAATGACCTGCCGCACACCGACTGTTCGCCCGGTTTCGGCTCGGTGGCCAAATACACGGCCGTTTCCATCCGCGAGGCGGGCTTCGATCTGGCCAGCATGTGCGCCACTTCCACCAAGGTGTTCATCCTCGAGGTCATGGGCCGTCATGCCGGTTGGACGGCCGCCGCCGGCGGACTGGCCGCCGAGCAGGAAGGCCAGGACCCGCACATCATCCTGTTTCCGGAAATCACCTTCGACCAGGCAGCGTTCTTGGCGCGCGTCGAGGCATGCGTCAACACCCATGGCTACTGCACCATCGTCGCTTCGGAAGGCGTGCGCGACAGCGCCGGCAAGTTCCTGGCCGATGCCGGCAGCACCGATGCCTTCGGCCACACCCAGCTGGGCGGCGTGGCGCCGTTCCTGGCGCGGCTGATCAGGCACGAGCTGGGTTACAAGCACCACTACGCCATCGCCGATTACCTGATGCGCGCAGCGCGTCACATCGCCTCGGCCACCGATCTCGAACAGGCCTATGCCGTGGGCCGGGCCGCGGTGGAATACGCCGTGGCCGGAAAATCGGGCATCATGGTCACGATCGTGCGCGAAGCGGATGAGCCCTATCGCTGGTCCATCGGCACAGCGCCGCTTGCTGACATTGCCAACGTCGAGAAACAAATGCCGCGCGAGTACATCACCGAGGACGGCTTTCACATCACCGCGGCGGCACGCCGTTACCTGCAGCCGCTGATCGCCGGCGAGGATTATCCGACCTATGTCGACGGCCTGCCGCAATACGTGCGCCTGCAAAACATTGCCGTGGAAAAAAGAACGGGAACCGAGTTCACACCCTGAACGACACTTGGGCTGCCCCTAACCGGCAGAGGAGTGCGGTATAATGCCTCGGTTCGTCAATTCCCCACCGTTCCCAACAGAGGCCATTCATGGGCTATGAAGTACTGACACCGGGCGAGAACCCGCCAGAAGAGGTTAACGTCGTCATCGAGATCGTCGGTGGCGATAACGCCGTCAAGTACGAGATTGACGAAGAAAGCAACTGCCTGATGGTCGATCGCTTCATGAACATCGCCATGCATTATCCGGCGAATTACGGCTTCGTGCCGAAAACGCTGTACGACGATGGCGACCCAGTGGATGCGCTGGTGCTGACGCCAGAGCCGGTCGTGCCCGGTTCGGTCATCCGCTGCCGGCCGGTGGCCGTGCTCGACACCGAGGACGAGGCCGGCATGGATGCCAAGCTCCTGTGCGTGCCGCTGGACAAGATCAGCACCGGTTACTACAAGAACGTGCGCGATCTCGAAGACGTGGACAAGCGCCTGCTCGACAAGATCGAGCACTTCTTCGCCCACTACAAGGATCTGGAGAACGGCAAATGGGTGCGCGTGGCCGGCTGGAAGAACGCGGCGGCCGCAAAACAGGCCATAAGCCGCTCGATCAAGGCCTACAACAACCGCTGAGGCTGCTGCCGCCACGCCCGGCGCCGCACTATTCCTCCATGAACCGGGGCATGATCTCCGGCAGGTTGCAAGGCCGGGTGCGGCTGTCGATCTGGGCCGCGATCAGCCGATCCCAGCCATCGGCGCAGGCGCCGCTCGAGCCCGGCAGGCAGAATACGGCCGTCGCCTTGGCGACGCCGGCGAACACGCGTGACTGGATGGTGGACGTGCCGATCTTGTCGTAGGACAGCATGCGGAACAGCTCGCCGAAGCCGGGAATGTCCCGATCCAGCAGCGGCCTGATGGCCTCCCAGGTAATGTCGCGCCCGGTCAGCCCGGTGCCGCCGGTGGTAATGACCACATCGGGCACGTCATCGGCGATCCAGCGCGCCACGCGCGCCCGGATCTCATAGCGATCATCAATGCAAATGGCTTTTTCGTGCAATTCATGGCCGGCGTCTTGCAGGCGTTGCACCAATAGCCGGCCGGATTTGTCGGTCGCTTCGGTGCGGCTGTCCGAAATCGTGAGGATGGCAATGCTCAGGGGAATGAATTGACGTTCCATGGATTATCCGCGTGCTTGCAGCATGGCGCGACAGTCAAAACCGCTGCTCGCGCCACAGGAAAGCGGCAGTCTGACCGAAATCGGGCATAAAGGCCAATCCTGGCCCGTTTACACGGCTCGCTTATTTGTTTTCGCCTTTTTCCGATGCACGTCATGGGTGACAAAGGGATGCTCGGGGCTCGGGGCATCCAGCCATTCGGGATGTTCCAGCGTGCGCCGCATGTCGGCCAGGCCGCTGGCCCAGTGCTGGCGCATGCTGGGGCGGCTGAATTCGTAGTCCTTGAAATGGCCTTCCGATGACTTTTCGCTGTAAATGAGATGGATGACGTTGGTCAGGGTCGCCGCTTGCTGCGCTGCCGCACGGCGGTAGGCCTCCGTGTCGCGCTTGTCTGCGGGCACCAGGGCCATCAGATCATGTAGCAGACGGCGCTGCTCCTGCGAGCGGCGCATGAATTCGGTGAAAAAACGGGTGCGACTGGAATACTGGATTTCCTTGCTGCGCTCGGCCACATCCGGCAGGCTGCGCGGCAAATGACCGCGCGCGCTCCACAAATCCACCTGAAACACCAGCGTGTCGCAGCCGGGATATTCGCGCAGCACTTCAAACAACGGCGTGTTCGACACCACGCCGCCATCCCAGTAGTACTCGCCGTCGATGGCCACCGGCGGCAGCCCTGGCGGCAATGCCCCCGAAGCCATGAAGTGCTCGGCGCGCAGGCGCCCCTGTCGATTGTCGAAATGAGTGAAGTTGCCGGTACGGACATTGACGGCGCTGACCACCACACGCGGTGAGTGCGCATCGTTCAGGCGCTCGAAATCGACCAGTTCATGCAGCGTCTCGCGCAACAGCGAGGTGTCATACCAGCTGGCCTCCGCCGGCGAGCAATGCAGTAAAACACCAGTCGGCGGCAGCAGCCGGCGGCGGAAAAAGCTGCCCTGGCCGATCATGATGGTCCGCAGGGCGGACCATTGCT
>DATGUT010000181.1:0-4772 GCA_035301185.1 Salinisphaeraceae bacterium | reverse complement strand
GGACCAACCACAACTGGAGTCAAGATGAACAACTTGAAGACAATGCAACAGCAACAGGGCTTCACCCTGATCGAGCTGATGATCGTGGTCGCGATCATCGGCATTCTGGCCGCGATTGCGATTCCGCAGTATCAGAATTATGTGGCGCGTTCGCAAATGTCTGAAGCCGTGACTTTGGCTTCTGCACTAAAATCAGATGTGACGGATGCTTATATGCAACTCGGTAAAACTACCGGCCTTAATAGTGGAGTGTATGGAATACCTGCTAAGGCGGGAACTGACAGCGATGATGCAATAGGCAAATATGTACAATCTTTAGTAGTGCAAAATGGTACGATTACGGCCACAATGAAGAGTCAAAATGTTTCGACTGTGATACAAGATAAGTCACTTATACTAACACCGACAGAAGTCGAGGACGAAGAAGGTAACAAAACTGGTAGACTTACTTGGAAGTGCACATCAGATTCTGCGATCCATAAACTTGTTCCAGAGAACTGCCGTAGCGAGACCACTCCATAATTATACTAAAATGCGAAGAAGGAGGTTCAAACCTCCTTCTTCGCTTCATAAATATAAGGAATAAAAGTAGCTTCCCCTGCCAAATATCGGTTTCGCTCAGCCGCTTTTTTTTAGTTTGCTCTTTTTTCCTCATACTAAAATCTGTCGACTAAACACATGCTAACCTGCAGCCGGCTGATCCCCACACTAAAAGCTATTTACACTCGCCTGGCTGGGCTAAAAACCCTGGCCATTCTACTGGCCATAATTCTCGGCTTGAAATTCGTCGCTCCGCCAATCGTCGCCCATGTACTGACCCAGGCGCAGGTGCTGGAGGTGCGGCTGCTGGCTTCCGGGCACAGGCAGTTCGTCGCCGCCGGTTACCGGAAAACGCGCGACCTGGCCGCGCTCAACAGCGGCGCGCACGGCGTGCCCGAAGTGGATGCCCGCAATTACATGCATGTGCAGCAGATCGAGGTGAGCGCCGGGCGCATCACGGCGACCATGAAACAAACCGGTGTCATGCCCGCCCTGCGCGGCATGACCTTGACGCTGACGCCGGAAATCGGCGCCGAAGGCATTGTCGATTGGCACTGCACCACCGATGCCGCGCCCGAATACCGCTGGGGCATTTGTGCCGGCGTGGAGGAGTGATTGGCGGTCGGGTGCCGGTGGCGGTGATTGCGCTGTAGGAGCGCGCCTGCGCGCGATCAAGCCCGCAGGGCTTGCTGGAATCATGCAGCGGCGTTTTGTAATTGTTGCCGGTTTGCGTGTAGCGGCGGAATCTCGGTGCCGGTGGCTGGTAGGCCGGTGGCTGGGGGAGAGAGATTTCTCCATTCCGGTCGCAAGCTCCCTCCAGTCGAAATGACAGGGTTTATTTGTCAGTCCGGTCGCAGGCTCCCTGCAGTCGAGATGACAGACTTTGCTTGTCATTCCGACCGGAGCGCGGAGCGCGTAGTGGAGGAATCTTGGTGCCGGTGGTTGGTGGTTGGTGAAAAGAGATTTCTCCATTGCGGTCGCAAGCTCCCTCCAGTCGAAATGACAGGGTTTATTTGTCAGTTCGGTCGCGGGCTCCGCCGGTCGAGATGACGGGGTTTGCTTGTCGTTTGGGGCGTGGGCGGTTATACGCGTGCGTTCGCGCGGAGTTTGTCGGGTTGCAGGATGATGATTTCGTCGTCGTGAACTTCGATCAGTTGTTCGCGGCTGAGGACTCGCAGCGTGCGTGACAAGGTCTCGGGGCGGATGGCGAGGCGGGCGGCGATGGCGCTCTTGCGTGCCGGCAGGCGTACGGTGACCGGCGGTTTGGCGGCGTGCGGCAGCAGGTTGGCCAGGAAATGGGCGACGCGGTAGCGGCTGTCGCGCAGCGTCAGCGATTCGATTTCGTTCAGCAGGCCCTGGATGCGGCCGGTCATTTCCGCGAGCACCGACAGGCAGGTGGGGAAGGACTCGGACAGGATCTGCAGGTAGGTGTCGCGATGGACGCCGATCACCTTGCTCGCCACCAGCGCCTGCGCGCTGACCGGATAGCGCGGTTGTTGCATGAACAGCACGCCTTCGGCAAAGCTGGCATTGGGGCCGCACAGGCCCATGATCTTTTCATCGCCATCGGCGGACAGGCGATACAGCTTGATCTGGCCGTGCTGGATGATGAAGAAATGCTCGGCTGCATCCTGTTGCCGGAACAGGTGATCGCCGCTTGCGAGCGGGTGCTCGGTGGCCGTTGCCAGCAGGCGCTGCTGCTGTGCACGATCGAGCCCGGCGACAAAATATTGGCCCGCCAGCAGGGCGCTGGCGTCGTTGGTGGGTGCGGTTGCGTGGGACTGGCTCACGATGCAGTTCTCCCGGTCGGGCGCAAGGGCGCTTGCTGGTGTTGCGACGGCGTTGCCCAGGCTTGCCGCGCAGTGTTTGCCAGCGCAGTGGTGCAGGGGCATGCCGGGTGCGCTTGTTCATGGTCAACAATGGTGGCGGCTGGCGGCTATTCAAGCAGCTGCGCGCCGATTTACAGGGCCAGCAGCAGGCCGTAGGGATTGTGCTGCACGGCCACGCTGACGATGTAGGCGAACACCAGCACGGCGGCAAGCAGGGCAAAGAAGCGAATGGTCTTGGTGCGCCCGCGCTTCAGCGCGATGGTGCCGAGCACGATGTAGAGCACCAGCGCCAGCACCTTGGCTGTCAGCCAGGGGTGCACGAAAGGGTATTGCCGCAGCAGCACCGCCAGGGCGATGGCGCTGGCGAGCAGAATCGTGTCGACGACATGCGGCAGGATGCGCACCACCAGCCACTGGCGCCAGCGCCCGTCGGCGAGCATGCCGCCGCCGCGCAGGATAAACAGGCTCAGGCTGATGACGACCGCGCTGACATGGACGGTCTTGAGCAGCGGATACCAGTGCATGCGCTAGCCGGGGCGGCCGTCGATGCGCGGCTGCCAATAGATCAGGCTGAAGCGCGCCGCCCACGGGGTCAGCGCGCACAGCCAGAACACGATGGACAGCAGCAGCCAGCTGTTGCGGCTCAGCGGCATGACGGGCATTTCGGCAAAAATGCGCGCAAGCACCGCCAGCTGCAGAATCAGGAAGCAGGCCACGACGAAGCGCGGCATGCGCAGCGCGCGGCCCGAGTGGCCGAGGCTGACGCGCGTCGCCATGCTGAAGATCATGCTCGCGACCAGGCCGATGGCCAACGCGTGCAGTGGCGCATAACCGAGGATGTGGGTGCCGGTAAACAGGCCGACGAGGCTCTGCACGGTCGACAGCAACAGCGCAAGCGGCAGCCACGTGAAGGCCGCGAACAAGGTCCACAGCAGCGGGATGCGGCGCGCCTTGAGCGGCTGCCAGCGCAACAGGTGCCAGGCCGTGACCAGGAGCAGCGGGATGTCGCTGACGAACAGCCACTCGAAGCGGCCGAGCAGCATGATGGCGACATGCAGCCAGGCCAGTGCTAGCACGGCCGGCGGCCCCCAGACCGGCCGGTACATGTGGTAGTGATCCTTGCCCAGGGCGGAGGCGGCGAAAAACGGCAGAATGCGATGCGCGACGGTGAATACCAGCGGCGCGAGAAAGGCCCAAAGGGCCATTTCCGGGGCCAGCCGCAGGCCGAGGATGTCGCTGGTGAAGCCCGCGCGCACGGCCACCACCGCGGCAATGCCGCCGACGACCAGCACCGCCAGGGTGGAACGCGGATGCAGCATTGACTTGGCCTGGCCCTGCGCAAACAGCCGCGCGAGGATGGCAATGCCGCCAAGAAAGGCGGCGCAGGAGACGGCCATGCCGAAGATGGCCAGCGGCCGGTACCAGAAGGCGCCGATCAGGCTGAGGACAAAGCCCGCAATCAGGCCCAGCGAAATGGTCATGTAGAAGGGCGCGCCAATGGCCGGCGCATTGAGCCAACGCGGCATCGCCGTCATCAGGAAGCCGAAGATGAAGAAGATGGTCGCGCCGAAGACCAACAGCCAGCCATGCAGCCAATGCGGCGCCAGCAGCGCCATTGGCCCCGGCAGCAGCACCGCGCCCCACCACAGCATGGCCAGCACCAGCGCCCACACACCGCCGAAAAAGAACATGCGATGCGGCGCGGCGATGAAAGCGTGCCAGTCCACCGCCAACCGGTCCCCACTGGATCGGGTTTTGATCGTGTCTGAATTAAGCATGATGCAAGTTTACCTGTGCGAGGTATGCTGTTGACTTGATTGATGTCAAACAGGGAAAGTGCCACCGGCATTTAGCCTATTGTGCGTGGCATTGCATTGATTCAGATCAAGACTTGAGACCAGCGGCGGAATACAGCATGCTATCGCATCTGCTGGAACCAACCTGATCACTGGGGCCTGGATGACTCTCAATATCGCCTTCCTGTTGTCGATGGTGCTGCTGATCTCGATCGGCGGCCTATTCGTGTTGATCTGGGCTTTGGCGCATGACCAATTCTCGCTTGGCCAAAGAGGCGCGGAGACCATTTTCGCCAAAGGCGAATTGGGCCACGTCGAGGACCCGGCCACACCCAAGTCCGATCGCGAGGCGATGCAGGCCTCGCGCCACGAAAGCCTGGACGCCGCGGACCCGGACGAGCTCTACGAGCGTGAATTCCTGGATCGCTCGTCGCGCGCGCCCACGCTGCTGTGGATCACTTCCTCGGTGGTCTGGCTCGTGGTCGGCTCGCTGTTCGGCGTGCTGGCCTCGCTGAAGATGCACCTGCCCGATCTGCTGGCCAACCATGCCGTGCTCACGTTCGGCCGCGTGCGCCCGGTGCATCTGGACATTGTAGCCTACGGCTGG
>DATGUT010000180.1:0-3541 GCA_035301185.1 Salinisphaeraceae bacterium | reverse complement strand
AGGCCGAGACGACCGTCGGCACGAACAGCACGACCAGCACGAACTCGCGGATCGTGCGCCCGCGCGAGATGCGTGCGATGAACGTGCCCACAAACGGCGCCCAGGAAATCCACCAGGCCCAGTAGAAAATGGTCCACGAGCTCATCCACTCGACGCCGCCAAACGCTGTTGCGCGAAAGCTCCATTGCACCCAGTTGTTCAAATAGGCACCGAAGGTCGCCGGGATGAGGCCGAGAATGAACGAAGTGGGGCCGACGACCAGGATGAACAGCATGAGCAGCGCGGCAATCACCATGTTCGTGCTGGACAGCCATTTGATGCCACGGGACACGCCACTGACCGCCGACAGCACCGCGAAGGCAACCAGCACCAGGATGACGACGAACGCCAGGATATTGGCGCCGCCCGCTTGACCAAAGCCGCTGCCCAGACCGGTGAGCATGGACAAACCGCCCGCGATCTGCAAAGCGCCCAATCCCAGCGAAGTGGCGCCGCCGAATTTCGTGGCGATGACTGCCCAGATGTCGATGGCCTTGCCCCACCAGGTCGCATCAACCGACTTCTCGCCCGCCAGCGGCTGGAACGGGGCGCTGATCAGGTTGCCGCGGCCCCGGCGAAAAGTCGAATAAGCCAGCGCCAGTCCGACCACGCCGTAAATGGCCCAAGGGTGCAGACCCCAATGGAACATCGTGTAGCCCATGGCCAGCCGCGCCGCCTTTTCCGTACCGGGCTCTACCGCCAGCCATGGCGCTGGGTTGGCCAGGTGCGCGGCCGGCTCGTAGACGCCGAAGAACACCAGGCCGATGCCCATGCCGGCGCTGAACATCATGGCCGCCCAGGACATGAAGGAATACTCGGGCGCCTCGCCGTCCTGCGCCAGCGGAATGCGACCGTACCGGCTGCCTGCAAGGGCCAGCGCGAACACGACGAAGCCGGTCGATGCCAGCACAAACACCCAGCTTAACTTGTCAACCAGCCAGTGCAGGCCGGCGTCCGCATATTGGGCCAGAAGCTCGGGCCAAAGGCCACCGATGATACAGAAAACAATGATTAACGTGAGCGCTGTAGTGAAAACCACAGGATCCACGTCACTGAATATCTTTTCTCTGGCCTTGGCCATGGCCGACTTCTTGGCGTTAGCCGTAATGCGTCGTCTGGCCAAAGAACAGTTCGGCGCCTTCGCCCACGGTTTCGGACAGCGTCGGATGCGGATGGATGGCGGCCGCCATGTCTTCGGCGGTGGCGCCCATTTCGATGGCGAGCACGGCTTCGGCAATCAGCGACTCGGCCTGCGGGCCGACCATGCCGACGCCGAGCACGCGCCCGGTGTCGGCATCGACCAGCAGTTTGGTCAGGCCGTTGCCGGCGCCCATGGAGATGGCGCGCCCGGAAGCCTGCCAGGGGTAGCGCAGGACCTTGACGTTGCGCATGGTGTCCCTGAGCTCGGCTTCGGTGAGGCCGCACCAGGCGATCTGCGGATCGGTGAACACCACGGCCGGCACGGCGCGGGGGTCGAACACCGCATTTTGGCCGGAAATGGCGCGCGCTGCAGCCTTGCCTTCATGCATGGCTTCGTGCGCCAGCATTTGCCCACCGGCCGCATCGCCGATGGCGTGGATGTTGTCGGCGCTGGTGCGGCGGGCGGCATCGACCGTGATGAAGCCGTAGCCATCGCAGTCGATGCCGGCATTCTCGAGGCCCAGATCTTCTGTATTCGGTGTGCGCCCGACCGCGACCAATACACGCTCGAAGCGCTGGTCGAGGGCATCGTCGCCGGTGTCCAGGATGACGCGCACATCGTCATCGCCGGCCTGCAGGTCGCTGGCCTGGGTATTCAGGTACACAGCTTCGAAGCGCTGGTGCACGACCCGGGCCAGGGGTTTGACCAGATCCGCATCGGCGCCGGCCATCAGCCGGTCGGTGGCTTCGGCCAGGGTGACTTTTGTGCCGAGCGCCTGATAGACCATGCCCAGCTCCAGGCCGATGTAGCCGCCGCCGATGATCAACAGCGTCTGCGGGATATCGACCAGCTCCAGCGCCTCGGTGGAGCTCATGATGCGGGCACCGAAATCCATGCCGGGCAGGGCGACCGGCCGCGAGCCGGTGGCGATGATGGCGCTTGTGAAGGCCAGCCTGCCGCTGTCCGGACCGTCAAGCTGTACGTGGCCCGCGTCGATGAACGACACTTGTGCCTGCAGCACGCGCACGCCGCGCTGCCTGCACAGCTGTGCCACACCCGAGGTCAGCTGCTTGATGACCTTGTCCTTGTGCTCGCGCAGAGTGTCCAGATCCACGCTCGGCGGTTCGTAGCTTAGACCCGCATCAGCCGCGGCGGCGGCAGAATGCACCAGTTCATTCAGGTGCAGCAGCGTCTTCGATGGGATGCAGCCGCGGCGCAGGCAGACGCCGCCGAGGGCATCCTCTGCATTCACCAGGGTCACGTCCAGGCCCAGCCACGCCGCCTCGAATGCCGCCGCATAGCCGCCGGGGCCGCCGCCGATGACCAGCAAATCCGTGCTTTTGGGTAGTTCGTCCGCCATTACAAAGCCATTACACAGCCATTAAAAGGGATTCGGGATCGGCCAGGGTGTCGATCAGGGCGGTGACGAATTGCGCCGCCTCGGCGCCGTCGTTGACACGATGATCAAAGCCCAGCACCAGCGGCAAGTGCAGCCGCGCGGTGATGCGATAGTCGTCGAGATCACCCTCGGCCACCGGCTGCAGGCGCGCCTGCGCCATGCCGAGGATGGCCACCTGCGGCAGGTTGATCAGCGGCGTCAGCGAGGAGCCGCCCATCGAACCGGGATTGGTGATGGTGATGCAGCCGCCGCTCATGTCGGCACGCGACAGCTCGCCATTGCGAGTTTTCTGTGCCATGTCGGCAGATTCGGCGGCCAGCTCGGTAACGCTCTTGCGATCCACATCGCGAATCACCGGCACCAGCAGGCCGCGCTCGGTGGCGACGGCGAGGCCGATGTGGAAATAATGTTTATAGACGATTTCCTGGTTCTGCACGTCGAGGCTGGCATTGAAGCGCGGGAAGCGTTTCAGCACGGCAACCAATGCCTTCATCATCAGTACCGTGACGGTGAGCTTGCCGTGTTTCACTTCATGGGCGCGGCGAAAGCGCTCCAATTCGGTGATGTCGGCGACATCTTCGTGGAACACGTGCGGCACTTGCGCCCAGGACTGAGCCATGTTTCTGGCGGTGGCGCGGCGGATGGAACGCAGCGGTTCGCGCTCGACTTCGCCCCATTGGCTGAAATCCGGCACTTGCGGTGGGACAGTGCTTGGCGTAAGCAGCGAGGTCGTTGGCCGTTCCTGTTCGCTGCGCTGCTCCTGTTCGCCGGCAGCGGCTTCGACATCCTCTGCTGTCACCCGGCCCTGTTTACCGCTGGGCTCGATCGAGTGCAGGTCAACGCCTTTTTCGCGCGCCAGGCGCCGCGTGCTGGGCGCGGCGGCCACCGGTTGCTGTTCGCCGCCTGATTGCTGCTTCTCTTTACCCTTTTTCTCGCCGCCGGACTTGCTCTGTTCCTGTTGC
>DATGUT010000179.1:0-7019 GCA_035301185.1 Salinisphaeraceae bacterium | reverse complement strand
CAACGAGACCGTATATACGAACGCAACCTGTTTCTGCCGTCTGCCGTCCGTGGCTTGCATAGTGGGAGGAGTCCATATACGAAAAAATGGCCGCCGGCGCGCCGTCGTGCTGATTGTGAACACGCCCTAGCTGCCTGGAGGACGTCAAACCGTCTTCAACCCGGAGTTTGCCGCCGCCAAAGGCGCCCGTATGTTGCAGTGCAAGAACAAGTTTTATCGTTAGCTGAATCGCAGCTGAAGCAAAACGCGGACAACCGCACGAACTTTCTGCACTTTTCTTGTCTTATGTGTTGACACGAACGTAATTCAGCCTTATACTGCACCGCAACATGAGCGAACGCGGTTAATTCGCTCCAACCGAATCTCCTCCGAAAGGCCTCAAGGCCTTTCTCGCACCTTGCCCCCTTTCCCAAAGGGGGCTTTTTTTTGGCTGTGGCTTTTTATGTAACGCCACTGTTGCAGGAAAACGGCATGTCATGCTGCGCGCAGTCGCGGCAGCTCGGGATGAGCCTGTGCAGAGGGGATTCTGCACATTCAGGCGCCGAACCCATGCCTGAGCCTATCGCGGCTTGTCGCCGCTCGCAGTCGCATTCTTGGGCATGACTTCTTCGGCTTCCAACCCCATCGCATCAATTACGGGTCTGCCGTGTTCGTCTGTCTTGTCCGGCGTCACGGAGCCGAGCGATATGATCATGCGCACGGCGTCCTCCACGCTCATGTCCAGTTCGATCACATCCTCGCGTGGCGCGAACATGATGAAGCCGGAAGTCGGGTTTGGGGTCGTGGGCACGAAGATGGTCAGCAACTCCTGCTCGGTGCTTTTCTGCACCGGCCCGACCGGGTCACCGGTCTGGAATGCGAGGGTCCATAATTCCCGCCGCGGCCATTCGACCAGGAACACCCTGCGAAACGAAGTGCCCTGCTCATCGAGAACGGTTTCGGTAAGACGCTTGACGCTGGAATAAATGGTGCGCACAAGCGGGATGCGCGCCAGGATTGATTCCCCGGCACGCACCACGGACTTGCCAATGATATTGGCAGCGAAAAAACCGGTGATCAGGATCAGCAGAAAGCTGAGGACGATCCCGATACCGGGAATATAGAATCCAAGCAGGTTTTCCGGGCGCCAGGCATAAGGCAACAGAACCAACGATCGATCAAGAAAATTGATCAGCAGCCGCAAGACCCAGATCGTCGCCATGAGCGGTACCCAGACCAACAAACCGGCAATAAGCCATCGTCGTATCACGCGTTGCCGGCTCCAGCGCTGCTTGCTTGACTGCCTTTGTTCTGTGTATTTGATTTGCTGCCTGCCTGCGCCTTGCCGGCACTTTCGGTTTTACTCGCACTGGCTGCCTGATCGGATTTCGCATCGCCATTGCTTTGCTTGCCTTCACGGTCTCCGGCCAGATTGCGCCGCCCTTCGGTCTTGAAGTCGGTCTCGTACCAGCCGCTGCCCGCCAAACGAAAGCCGGCCGCGGAAACCTTGCGCCGCAGAGCAGCCTCCCCGCAGGCGGGACAGTCAGTTAAAGGCGCATCCGACATTTTCTGGAGACGCTCCAGTTCCTCGCCACACTGGCGACAAACATATTCATAGATAGGCACGAAAATACCTCGATCAGTTTACTCAAAAAGACTACGGATATATCTATTTTAGCCGGCTTTTGCATTTGCGCCAGTCATTCCCCGCGCATGCAAAAACGACTGCATCAGACGCCCCTCTTCGGCCTGCAACGTGCTCGACAAACAACGTCGCGTTCAAGCCGTGTGCCGGTCAGGCTGGCGACGCGCGATACCATAATAGGCAAAACCGGCAGCGCTCGCAGCCTGCGGGGAATAAAGATTGCGCCCGTCAACCAGTACGGGCGTGGTCATGCGCTGTGCCAAGTCGGCGAAATCCGGCACCCGGAACGGCTGCCACTCGGTGACCAGCACCAAGGCATCAGCGCCGTCGGCTGCCGCTTCGGGGCTGTCACAAAGCTCGAAATCATCACGCACGCCATAAATGCGCCGGGCCTCGTCCATGGCCTGCGGGTCGAAGGCGCGCACGCGCGCGCCAGCCTGCCACAGCGCTTCCATCAGGGTGCGGCTGGGCGCTTCGCGCATGTCATCGGTGTTGGGCTTGAAGGCCAGCCCCCACAGCGCAATGGTCTTGCCTCGCAGCGTGCCGAAATGGGTTGCCAGCTTGTCGAACAGAATCTGCTTCTGGCGATCATTGACCCGCTCGACGGCATGAATGATCTCGGTCTCGTAGCCGAGTTGCCTGGCGGTGCGGCCCAGCGCGCGCACGTCCTTCGGGAAGCAGGAGCCGCCGAAGCCGCAACCGGGATAAATGAAGTGATAGCCGATGCGATGGTCCGCGCCCATGGCCTGGCGCACCAGTTCGATGTCGGCATCAACCCGCTCGGCCACCTGCGCCAGTTCGTTCATGAGGCTGATCTTGGCGGCGAGCATGATGTTGGAGGCGTATTTCGTCATTTCCGCCGAACGGATGTCCATTATGATGGTGCGCTCATGCGAGCGGTTGAAAGGCGCATACAGCGTACGCAGCAATTCGGCGGCGCGCTCGCTTTCCACGCCCAGCACGATGCGATCGGGCTTCATGAAATCCTCGATGGCCGCGCCTTCCTTGAGAAATTCGGGATTGGAGGCAACATCAAATGCTAACGACACATCACGCTTGGCCAGCGCATCCTGCAGGGTTGCGCGCACCCGATCGGCAGTGCCCACGGGCACTGTGGATTTGTTGACCACGAGGCGGTAAGCGTCCATGTGCTCGCCGATCGCGCGGGCCACCGTCAACACATGCTGCAAGTCGGCGCTGCCGTCTTCGTCGGGCGGCGTGCCGACGGCGATGAACTGCACCTCGCCGTGCGCCACCGCGCGCCTGGCATCCGTGGTGAAGGTCAGGCGGCCGGCGCGCACGTTGGCCGCCACCATTTCCTCGAGGCCGGGCTCGTAGATCGGTATTTCGCCCTGTTCGAGGCGCGCGATCTTGTCCGCATCCACGTCCATGCACAAGACATGGTTGCCGCTTTGCGCCAGGCAGGTGCCGGTCACCAGGCCGACATACCCTGTTCCAAAAATGGTTACTCGCACATGCGCTCCTTGGTTTCTTGACTTGCTGCCGACACCAAACCGGGTGCCACTGGCCGGGAATTTTACCTGCTGCAGCTTATGCTTGCGCGCTTGATCCAGCTTTGCGCAATAAAGTGAGAGGCCTGATCAGCAACAAATTCGCGCGCCTGCGCTCGCATATGGCACCAGACACAGTCCCTGCGTTGTGCTACAGCGCTTCGACGATCGTGACGTTGGCCATGCCGCCGCCCTCGCACATGGTTTGCAGGCCGTAGCGCCCGCCGCGCTGCCTGAGCGCGTGGATGAGCGTGGTCATGAGCTTGGCGCCGGTTGCACCCAGCGGGTGGCCCAGCGCAATGGCGCCGCCGTTGACGTTCATGCGTTCGGGATCGGCGCCGCTGGCCTTGAGCCAGGCCATGGGCACCGAGGCAAATGCTTCGTTGACCTCGAACAGGTCGATGTCGTTGATAGTCATGCCGGCCTTCGCCAGCGCTTTTGCAGTGGCCGGCAGCGGCACTTCGAGCATGGTGACCGGGTCACCGCCGAGCACCGACAGGTGGTGGACGCACGCCAGCGGCGCCACAGCCAGCGCTTGCAGGCCGCGCTCGTTGACCACGACCAGCCCCGCGGCACCGTCGCAGAGCTGGCTCGCGTTTGCCGCGGTAATGCGGCCATTCTCCTGCAGCGGCTCGACACCGGCGATGCCATCCGCGGAGGCATCGAAGCGAATGCCTTCGTCCACGGTATGCGCCTCACCTTCCTGCCCTTCCGCGTCACGGCTGGGCAGCGCGATGATTTCGTCGGCAAAACGGCCGGCCTCGGTGGCGGCAATCGCGCGCTCGTGGCTGTGCAGGGCGAATGCATCCAGCTCGGCCCTGGAAAAGCCGTGCTTTTCGGCAATCATTTCCGCGCCCGTGAATTGGCTGAATTCGGGCACATCCGGATAGCGGGCACGGATCTTCGGGCCCATGTAATGGCCCAGCCCGGCTTTTTGCGGCAGCTTGATGTTGGTGAACATGGGCGCCCGGCTCATGGATTCGACCCCGGCGGCAATCACCATGTCCATGCTGCCCGACATGACCGCCTGGGCGGCGAAATGCAGCGCCTGCTGCGACGAGCCGCACTGGCGATCGACCGACGTGCCCGGCACTGTCTCCGGCAGGCTGGAGGACAGCACCGCATTGCGGGCGATGTTCATGCCCTGCTCGCCGACCTGGGTGACGCAGCCGAGGATGACATCATCGATCTGCTGCGGCTCGGCACCGGCGCGCTGCAGCAGGTCATCGATGACCGCACCGGCGAGATCGGCCGGATGCCAGCCGGCCATGCGCCCGCCACGGCGGCCACCGGCGGTGCGTCCCGCGGCAACAATATAGGCTTCAGGCATGCTTGTCTCCTGACATCTGCTCGTGATTCAGCGCGGCGCCATGCGGATGGCGCCGTCCAGGCGAATACACTCGCCATTGAGATAACCGTTGCTGATCATGGTCGCGACCAGCGCGGCATATTCTTCCGCCAGGCCGAGCCGTTTGGGAAACGGCACCGAAGCCGCCAGCGCCTCCTGCACCCTGTCGGGCAGGCCCTGCATCATGGGCGTGTTGAAAATGCCTGGCAGGATGGTATTGACGCGGATGCCTTCGTCCATCAGGTCGCGCGCCATCGGCAGGGTGAGGCTGGCAACGCCGCCCTTGGAAGCGGCATAGGCGGTTTGCCCGATCTGGCCATCCTCGGCGGCAACGGAAGCAGTATTGGTGATGACGCCGCGCTCGTTATCAGCAAGCGGATCCAGTGTCAGCATGCCGGCCGCGGCCTTGGCACAGCAACGAAACGTGCCGACCAGATTAATGGCGATGACCTGTTCGAAATCAGCCATTGGGAAATGGCGGAGCTCGCCGCTGTCCTTCTTGCGGCTGGCGGTCTTGGCGGCGCGGACAATGCCGGCGGCATTGACCAGGATCCGCTCCTGGCCGTGGGCGGCGCGCGCCCGGGCAAAGGCGGCATCGACCTGTTCCTCCGCGGTCACGTCAACTGCGCAGAAGACGCCGCCAAGCTCCTGCGCCAATGCCTCGCCCTGCTCGGCATTGACGTCAAACAGGGCGACTTTCGCGCCGGCGGCGGCCAGGCGGCGCGCGGTGGCAGCGCCGAGCCCCGAGGCGCCGCCGGTGATTACGGCACTTGTGCCGGCATTGATTTCCATCTGCATCTCCTGTGACTCATTATCAGTTTGCCCGGCCAGGCACCGGGCCACTCCATTGTATCTGCGCTGCTGCTTGTGTGCGCCACGATCCAGGAGATCCTGCGACTGCGGCCGCTATGCATCCCTGCGCGGGATGACGTGCTTTTCATACCACCTCGGCGAGCGCAATGCGCGTTGGCTGGCCGCCTTTTGATGCGGTTACGGCCCTTCAAGCATCTTTGGCGAGCAAATGCGTGCGCGTCTGGGGCGAAACCTGCCAGCGCTGCAGCAGGTCGGCGGCAGTTGGTGTTGCGCCAGACAGGGGCGCGGCCGGTGTTTGCGAAAAGCGCGGCGCCGGTGCAGGCTGCATGCCGCCGTCGATCGCGACGAAAGTGTTGCGGGCGCGATTATGCGGGTGCGCGGGCGCCTCCTGCCAATCCAGCACAGGCGCGACGCAGGCATCAGTGCCCTCCAGCAGCGCGCACCATTCGTCGCGGCTGCGCTGGCCAAAGATGGCTGCCAGCTTGCCCTTCAGCTGCGGCCAGTCGGCGGCCTCCATTTGCGCTGCGAAGGCGGGATCATCGATTTCTGCCAGGCGCAGCAGTTCGGCATAAAACTGAGGCTCGATCGCGCCGACTGACAAATGGCGCCCGTCGGCGCAGGCGTAGACATTGTAGAAATGGGCGCCGCCGTCGAGCATGTTGGCGCCGCGCTGGGTGCTCCACATGCCTTGCGCGTGCAGGCCATACATCATGGCCGAAAGCAGCGCCGAACCGTCGGTCATGGCCGCATCCACGACCTGGCCCTGGCCACTGTTGTGCGCGTGATGCAGCGCGGCGAGCACGCCGAAGGCCAGCAACATGCCGCCACCGCCGAAGTCGCCGACGTAGTTGAGCGGAATCGTCGGCGCGCCGTCGCGCTGGCCGATGGCGTGCAGCACACCGCTGAGCGAAATGTAATTGATGTCGTGCCCGGCGGCGCCGGCAAGCGGGCCGCTCTGGCCCCAGCCGGTCATGCGGCCATAGACGAGCGCCGGTTGCCGCGCCAGGCATATATCCGGACCCAGCCCGAGTTTTTCCATGACCCCGGGGCGATAGCCCTCGATCAGCGCGTCGGCGCGATCGACCAGTGCCAGCACGGCGTCCACGCTGCCCGGCTGCTTGAGATCCACCTCCAGTGTCGGCCGACCGCGCGCCAGCACGTCGACACTAGTGCCCGCGGTGGGTTTTTGCGGGCGATCGATGCGGATGATCTCGGCGCCCATGTCGGCCAGCAGCATGCCGCAAAACGGCGCCGGGCCGAGGCCGACCATTTCCACCACTTTCAAGCCTGCGAGCGGCCCTGTCATCAATTGCTCCCGAGTATCTTCATCATGCGCAATTACCAGCAGTCACCGACGCTGCCGGTGCCCGAAACCCCACGCTTGCCGGTTTGATCCAGCGACAGAGTACCGCATTTGGTATCGCGCCCTTCCTGGGCGCCTTGCGGAGTAGCCTCGAGCGTGTATTCGTTTTGATCTACGGTTGGCAGCTCGTACTTGTAGTTCTTCCCGGTGTTGGCCTCGCTGGCGCAATCCAGTGTCGGTAATTCATGCTCGCCACTTTCCTTGGCGTAGCGCTGATGAGTGGTGTAATAGCGCTCCATGTAGTTGGCATACTCGTACAGGCAGGCCTCGGCCGCCGCGCGGTTGGAGCGCACGACGTAACGCGTGTAGCTGGGATAGGCGATGGCGGCGAGAATCGCAATCACTGCGACCACGATCATC
>DATGUT010000178.1:0-11347 GCA_035301185.1 Salinisphaeraceae bacterium | reverse complement strand
TACCTGCTCGGTTTCTGCGGCTTCGGCGCGCTTCTGGCCTGGAGCTGGTTCCACAGCGGCACTGCCGCACTCGAGTATAACGATGTCACCCAGGACCTGCGCCTGCCGACGGCGTGGCTGTATTTTGGCGCCACCGGCTGCGCCGTCGTGCTGGCGGTGCGCTCGGCCTTGTGTGCGCTGCGCTTCATGCGGCGGGAAGAAGTAACGTGACGCCGGTTGCCGTCGGCATCATCGGCGTTGCCATGCTGCTCATACTGATCGCACTGCGCTGCCCGGTGGCGCTGGCGATGGCCGCAGTTGGTCTGTTCGGCTTCGCCACGCTGGTGGCGTGGGGGCCGGCGGTGTCCATCACGGGCTCGGCACCGTATGAGATTCTGACCCGCTACAGTTTCAGCCCGATTCCATTGTTCATCTTCATGGGTTGTCTTGCCGCCCAGGCGGGCATGGCGCGCGAGTTGTTTGACGGCGCACGCAGCCTGTTCGGCAGCTGGCCCGGTGGCATGGCCCTGTCCGGCATCAGCGCCTGCGGCGTATTCTCGGCAATCTCCGGCTCCTCGGTCGCCACTGCGGCCACCATGACCCGGGTGGCGCTGCCGGAAATGGAGCGCAATGGCTACGCGCCGTCGCTGGCGGCCGGCTCGCTCGCGGCCGGCGGCACGCTCGGCACCATGATTCCGCCCAGCATCGCCCTGCTGCTGTATGCGCTGATCACGCAGCAATCGGTTGGCGACATGTTCATCGCCGGGCTGGTGCCGGGCCTGCTGGGCATTGTCTTCTACAGCGCGACGATCGCCATCATCGTGTGGCTGAAGCCCGAAGTGAGTGGTCAGTCGCAGGCCACTTCGCTACACGCCAAGGGCCGCGCTCTGTTGGGCATGGCGCCGTTTCTGCTGGTGTTCGTCATCATCATGGGCGGGCTTTACGGTGGCTGGTTCACACCTACGGAAGCCGCTGGTGTAGGCGCCTTCGTGACCTTGATCATCGCCTTGCTGCGCGGCATGCGCCTGCGCGGCCTGGGCGAGGCGCTCAGCGACGCCCTTGCCACCAGTGCGCTGATCTTCTTCATGCTCATGGGCGTGCAGGTGTTTGGTTATTTCCTGGCCGTGTCGCGCCTGCCCAGCGTGTTCGCCGACATGTTCAGCGTGCTGGGCCTGGGGCCGACCGGCATCCTGCTGTGCATCCTCGCGATGTACGTTGTGCTGGGCTGCTTCATGGATGCCATTGCCATGATGCTGCTGACCGTGCCGGTGGTGTTCCCGCTGATCATGCAGGCCGGCTACGATCCGGTCTGGTTTGGCGTGGTGACGGTGCTGACGGTGGAAATGGGCCTGATCACGCCGCCCGTGGGCATGAACGTGTTCGTCATCAACGCCACTGCCCGGCATGTGCCCATCGGCCAGATCTTCCGCGGCGTGTGGCCGTTTCTGGCCTCCGACGTGGTGCGCCTGGCTTTGCTGGTTCTGTTCCCGGCAATCGCAACCTGGCTGGTTTATCACTGAGACGTCGTCTGACCCGCTGCTGCAGAAGCTCGCGGTGCCGCATCCCCGGTAAGTGCAAAAATCAATTGGGGTTTTTCCTATAAGGGATTGGGCAAGAAGGCCTTTACCATCGCTTTAAGCGACAGGCATAGTCAGCAGGGTGACTTGCTTTAGCGCCCGTGTTTGGCGGCGCTGATCGGGTAGGTGCTGATGAAGCTCAGGAAAATGCATGGCCGCCATGGCGGTTGCTGGTGGCTGACTGTGGCGATAATCATGCTGCTGGCGGGCGGAGGCAACGCTAGGGGCCAGGATGGTTCCGGCCAGGACAATGATCAGCAAGTGTCACCCACGCCAGCCAAAGTGATGACCATGGCGCCGCGTGATATCACGCTCGACAAGTCTTATCCGGCAAAACTGCGCAACAACCGCATGGTGACGGTGATTGCTCGCGTACGGGGTTTGCTGGAAGAGCAGCATTTCCAACCGGGAAACCAAGTGCAGCAAGGCGATCAACTGTACACGATCGAGCCAGATGTTTATCAGGCCGCAGTCAACGAGCGCAAGGCCGACCTGAAAAGTGCCAAGGCCAAGGCCAGGCAGTCGGAGCAAGACGTTGAGCGGGCCCGCAAGCTGTTGCAGGAGAATGCCACCAGCGAACAGCAGGCAGAGCAGAAAATCGCCCAGAGTCGTGTGGACAAGGCCGCTGTCGCGCAGGCCAGAGCCGCCCTGGCCAGTGCCAGAATCGATCTTGGTCACACCAGGGTTACGGCCCCCGTGACGGGGCAAATCGGCTTGAGCCAAGTCAACGTTGGCAATGTGGTCGATGCCGGCACGGAACTCGTCACCATCACGCCGCTCGACACGCTGGAAGCGCGCTTCCAGCTGCCGTTGGCGGATGCCTTTGCATTGCGGCGCCAGCGTCAGAACAAGACTGCGGATGTGTCAGCCGTGCTTGAATTTCCGACCCTGAAAAATAGCGATGCCACGACGCTAAAGGGCAACATCGACTTCCTGGGCGCTTCCGTCAATCTGAAAACCAACACCGTTCCCGCCCAGGCCGTCTTTGTCAATAAGAACCATCTCTACCTGCCAGGTCAGTTCGTGCGGGTCCAACTCAAGGGGTTGAAACGCTACAACGTCTTGGCCGTACCGGAAATTGCCGTGACCCAAGGCCTGATGGGACCGCGGGTTTTTACGCTTGACCAAGATAATGTGACGCAAGTCACCAACGTTACGCTTGGCGAGGAAGCCGTGCCCTGGATTATCATCAGCGACGGCCTTGACAAGGGTGATCGGGTCATCGTCAGCGATCCGGGTGCCATCGAGGCGGGCATGAAGATCAAGCCGCAAGCCTTTCACGGCAATGCTGACATGATTTCCGCACAAAAGGGGCAAGAGCAGGCAAGCGAGCAATCCGAGGATGGCAATGGTGGTGATGCTGCGAGCTCGGATTCCGGCACCGATAAGCAAGCGGATACCGGCTCGTGAACTTCGCCGACTTTTTCATCAAGCGGCCGGTTTTTGCCACGGTTGTCTCGATCATCATTGTCGTGATTGGGCTGCTGGCAATGTTTACCCTGCCAATCCAAGTATATCCTGATGTGGTGCCTTCCACGGTAGCGGTGCAAGCGACTTTTCCTGGCGCAAATGCAGAAACCGTTGCCCAGACGGTGGCTGCACCGCTGGCCGAGGCAATCAATGGTGTCGAGAACATGCTCTACATCACGTCGACCAGTTCCGACAGCGGCACGATGAGCATGAGCGTGTCCTTCGCTATCGGCACGGACGGTGACATCAACACCATCAACGTCAACAACCGGGTGCAACGGGCCTTGCCCGAGCTGCCCCAGTCGGTACAGGCGCAAGGGGTCACTGTGCAACAGCAGGCAAGCAGTATCCTGATGCTGATTGCCTTGACTTCGCCCACCGGCACGCATGGCACCATCTACATGCAGAATTACGCGACGCTGCAAATACTCGACGAGTTGCGCCAAATCGATGGTGTGGGCAGGGCCGAAGTGCTGGGTGGCGGCGAATTCGCCATGCGCATCTGGCTGCAGCCGGACAAGCTGGCGCAATACGACTTGACAACGGCCGAAGTGGCCGCCGCCATTGAAGCGCAGAATACGGTGGTACCTGCCGGCAGCCTGGCTGCCGAGCCACAAGACAATCCACGCGCCTACACCTACACCATTACCTCCGGCGGCCGGCTGACCAGCGCTGAAGCTTTCCGCAACATCATATTGCGCACCAATCCCGATGGTTCCGCGCTGCTGCTCGAGAACGTGGCGCGCGTCGAACTGGGCGCTTCGTTCTATGGCATCAATGCGCGCATGAACGGCGGCACGATGACGCCGATCGTGATCAACCAGACTCCCGGCAGCAACGCGCTGGAAACGGCCGCCGCGGTGCAGGCAAAAATGTCATCGCTGGCCGACAATTTCCCGCCAGGGCTGGAATACGTGGTGCCCTACGATACCACCTTGTTCATCGATGCCTCGGTCAAAGGCGTGATGCAGATCTTCTTCGAGGCATTTGTGATCGTCGCCGTCATCGTGCTGCTGTTTTTGCAGAGCATGCGCACGACCCTGATCGCCATGGCAGCGGTGCCGATCTCGGTGGTGGGCACGTTCGCCGGACTGTATGTTTTGGGCTTCTCGATCAACCTACTGTCGTTGTTTGGCATGATACTGGCGATCGGGATTGTGGTCGACGATGCCATCCTGGTGGTGGAAAACATCTCGCGCATTCTAGAAGAAGACGACAACATATCCATTCCCGCTGCCACCAGCCAGGCCATGAGGGAGGTGAGCGGACCGGTCATTGCCACCGCCTTCATCATGGCTTCCATATTCATCCCGGTGGCTTTTCTGGGCGGTTTCACGGGCCAGATCTATAAGCAGTTCGCCCTGACCATTGCCTTTTCCGTGGCCATTTCGGCCATTGTCGCGCTGTCTTTTACGCCGGCGATGAGCGCGTTGTTTCTCAAGCGCAGCCACAAGCGCAAGCGTTCGAAGTTCAAGCGTGTATTGCGCGCGCCGTTTGAATTGTTCGAGCGCGGCTTTAACTGGGTTACCCGCCTCTATGTCCGGCTTACCCGCCTGATGATTCACTTTTGGGTCGTGGCATTGGTACTCGTTGCCATCGTCACCGCAGGGTCGTTTTGGCTGTATACGCACACTCCTTCATCGCTGGTACCGAAGACCGATCAAGGCATTGTGCTCGCCTCGGCTACCTTGCCGAATGCCGCTTCTCTGGCGCGCACGACCTTTTTCATGCAGGCGTTGAGCGATGAGGTGGAACAGATTCCGGCGGTGCAATATGTATCCACAATCGCAGGTTACGATTTGCTCTCGCAGGCGGTCAACACAGCACGCGGAACCGTGTTCATTAGCCTGTATCCGTGGGCCGAACGCGAACTCGGCGTCGAGGCCGTGATAAAGCGCGTCAACCAAATCGGCCAGAGCCTTGCGGGCGGCACGGTGATGGCGTTCAACGCGCCGCCGATTCCAGGGCTTTCGACCACCGGTGGTTTCACTGGCTATCTGGAGTCATTTCAAGGGGTGGGCCCGCAGGAGCTGGCTCAGGCGACCAAAAGAGTCGCAAAAGCAGCGAATGAGATGCCGGCGTTGAGTCAGGTTTTCTCGACCTTCAGCGCCAACGTGCCCGGCTACCAAGCCAATGTCGATGAGCGCAAGGCGCTCAGCTATGGCGTCTCGATCAGCGATTTGAACACCACTTTGTCGAACACCCTGGGGAACGGGTTCGTCAACTTTTTTTCCTATCAGAACCGCAACTTCCGAGTATACATGCAAAACGAGGACGAGTTTCGCCGCACCTCGGAAGATCTCAGCGACATTTTTGTGCGCGGCGGTGAGGGTCAGCGCATCCCCCTGACGACGCTTGTGAGCCTGCAGCGCATCGAGGCACCAGCCGTCATGACGCGCTTCGGCGTCTACTCCGCGGCTCAGTTCCAGGGCCAACCGGCAGCGGGCTACAGCTCCGGCCAGGCAATAACGGCCATGCAGGAAGTCATTGAGCAAACCCTGGGCGATGGCTGGGGCATGGGTTGGACCGGCACTGCCTATCAACAAGTCAATACCGGCAATACAGCGATCATTGCCACTGTCTTCGGCCTGTTGATGGTGTTTTTGATCCTGTCTGCACAGTATGAAAGCTGGTCGCTGCCGTCGTCAGTGCTCACCGCAGTGCCGTTCGCATTCTTCGGCGCCATCCTCGGCATTGCTCTGCGCGGGCTGGAGACAAGTGTCTATGTCCAGGTCGGCATGCTGGTCGTGGTCGGCCTGGCGGCCAAGAATGCCATTTTGATCGTGGAGTTCGCGGAACTGCAACGCCGCGAGCAGGATTATTCGATCCACGATGCGGCGGTTTTTGCCGCCAGAATGCGGTTTCGCCCGATCATCATGACCTCGCTTGCATTCATTTTGGGGACGTTGCCGCTGGCTCTGGCCAGCGGCGCGGGTGCCTCCAATAGCCACCACATCGGCACGACAGTCGTCGCAGGCATGGCATCGGTGGCCGTGCTGGCCAGCATTTTCGTGCCTTCGTACTATGCCCTGATCGCCCGTGCTCAGGCATGGCTGGCGCGCAAACGCGGCAAACGCCAGCAGAGTTCCGACAGCTCGGCCGATTAAGGCTGCTTGGCCGGCTCGCTTGGTTTTTTCAGAACGCCGAACGCCGATAGTGCCGATAGCGTGGATACCAGAAGTTCTTCTCAATGCGCTGCTGCAATAACTCGTCGCTGGTGGCAAGCGCCACATTGTCCTGTTGCGCCTGTTTGGCGACGGCGAATGCAATCGAGCGGCTGATTGCCTGGATATTGTTCATGGCTGGTAACAGCGTGCCCTGACCGTGCGTGGCCAGTGGCGAGTTTTCCGCCAGTGCCTCGGCGGCGGCGATCAGCATGTCGTCGGTGACGTGCTGGGCGCGCGCTGCAACAACGCCGAGCCCGACTCCCGGAAAGATGTAGGAGTTGTTGCATTGAGAAATCGAGCGCGTGCCGCCGTTGATGGCGACCGGTGGGAATGGACTGCCGGTGACCACCATCGCCGCACCGTCGGTCCATTGCAGGATTTCCGTCGGCGTCGCCTCCACGTTGGTGGTTGGATTCGACAGCGGCATGACGAATGGCTGCGCACAATGCTGGTGCATGCGCTCGATGACTTGTTGCGAAAACATCCCGCGCTGGCCGGAAACGCCGATCAGCACGGTCGGCTTGGCATGTTCGATGACTGAAAGCAACGGCTCTTCGTCCGTCTTGATGTCCCACTCGGTGAGGCGTGCCTTGGGCTGTGCCAGCCGCAGCCGGGTTTCGGACAGGCCGGTCATGTCGTCGGTGATGAGCCCGTTGCGTGCGAGCATGAAGATGCGACTGCGCGCTTCCTGCTCGGACAGGCCTTCGCTCACCATGGTGGCAACAACTGCTTCGGCAATGCCGCAGCCGGCGGCACCAGCGCCGGCAAACACCAGCGTCTGATCGCGGACGCGTTCGTTCTTGGCTTTGCAGGCCGCCAGCAGGCAGCCGAGGCAAACGGCGGCCGTGCCCTGCACATCATCGTTGAAGCAGCAAATTTCGTCGCGATAGCGTTCCAGCAGCGCCATGGCGTTGTCCTGGGCGAAATCTTCAAACTGGATCAGCACGTTGGGCCAGCGCCGACGCACTGCCTGCACGAATAGATCGAGGAAGTGCGTGTACTCATCGGCGCCAATGCGCTCATGGCGCCAGCCCATGTACATCGGGTCGTCCAGCAATTTGCGGTTATTGGTGCCGACATCCAGTGTCACCGGCAACGTATAGGCCGGACTGATGCCACCGCAGGCGGAATACAGCGACAGCTTGCCAATGGGAATGCCCATGCCGCCGATGCCCTGATCGCCCAGCCCCAGGATGCGTTCGCTGTCGGTGACGACAATGATCTTGACGTTGTCCTTGGTCACGCTGCGGATGACGTCGTCCATGCGCTGGCGCTCCGGATAAGAGACGAAAATACCGCGATGATTGCGATAAATGCTGGAAAACTCCTGGCATGCCTGACCGACGGTCGGCGTGTAGATGATGGGCAGCATTTCCTCCATGTGTTCTTCCAGCAAGCGGAAGAACAGGGTTTCGTTGTCGTCCTGGATGGCGCGCAGGTAAATATGCTTGTCCAGGTCGGATTGGCACAGCAGGTACTGCCTATATACGCGCTCGACCTGCTCCTCGATGGTTTCCACGTTCTGCGGCAGCAGGCCGAGCAGGTTGAAGGCGACCCGCTCCTCGTTGGAAAATGCGCTGCCCTTGTTGAGCAGCGGCATCTCCAAAAGTGTCGGGCCGGCGTAAGGCAGATAAAGCGGGCGTTTGTCTGTATTTGGCATGGCTGAAGGCTCCGGAATGAGATGTCTCGCAGACGCTATGGATTTTTTGGCGAGTGCATGATGCCCGTGCCCGGCACGCATGCGGCAGGCGTCGTCAACTGCCGCGATAAGTACTGTAGCTGTAAGGTGATGCCAGCAGCGGCACGTGGTAATGCTCGTCGGCATGGGCCACGCCGAAGCGCAAAATCACATCTTCGACAAACGGCGGCGAGTCGAGCATCGCCTGCTTGCTGGCGAAGTAGTCGCCCATGGCGAAAGCGAGTTCATAACGTCCGGCGGTGAAATCCGCGCCTTCCAGCAGCGGTTCATCACAGCGGCCGTCGGCATTGGTGGTTGCCTGCTTCAGCGTTTGCGCCGACTCTCCATCAAGGCGCTTGATGGTGATGCGGACACCGGCTGCGGGGCAGCCATTGGCGGTATCCAGAATATGTGTCGTGAGATAACCCATGATGATCCTCGGTTGGAGTGGTTTTGTATGGTTTTCTGGCGCGGATTGTCTACAAATGCACTTCCACCCGGCCGCCGGGAATGTCGGCTTCATCGCAGTTGTCGCCGGGCCCCTTGCGTACGATTTCGACAAAATCGGTCACGGCCTGCAGCGCGATCATGGGATGATGCCAAATGTTCCTGTGGTAGTTGACGCCTTGGCTGCCGTTGCTGATGAAAGCCTCGAGCATGTGCCGCTGCGGCACCTCGCCGGCCGGCGCGACCACCACCAGGAAAGGCTGTGGCCCGAGCGGCATGAATACCTGGCTGCCGAGCGGATGGCGCTCGACCAGGCGCAGCGGCACCGGCGTGCTTTGCGGCTGCGCGCGCACCAGGTTCAACGCAGTTGTTCCGTCCGCGCCCACGTCGATGTCAGCCAAATCCGCAAAGCGCTCGCCCCAGCCCTGATTCATTGACGTGCTGGCTTGGCCCGCCATTTCGATGACATCGCCATAAGGGGCGAACGCTTCCCGGGTCAGCGGCCGGGCCCTTAATATGAATGTTTCAGTCATGACCTGCTACGATGTTGTTGATTGATTTGTAGGCGGGAACTGTAGCCCCGAATTCGGCCGCGGTGGCCACATAAAGGATCACCCGCAACCTATGCGGTACAACTGATAACGCCTTTGTGCAGAGGCGTCAACCAAAGGCGGCATGGCTGCGTCCGGCTCTTGTTCATGCGGCCGCGCCGCCGGCATGTATTTGATTGATATTTTTCATGTGTCGCCACGGAGAACTTGACCAGACATGAGGGACAACAAGCAAACACTGCAGCCGGCGCCCAGCCGGATGAGCGAGGATGATTTCGTTGCCCGCTTCGGCGCCATTTATGAGCATTCGCCTTGGGTGGCGCGCGCCGCTTGGCAGCAGGGCCCGAATAGTGAGCACGACACCGTCGCCGGTCTGGCTTCGCTTATGGCCGCGCAGGTCGAGGCCGCGGACGAGGCGGCGCAGCTCGAACTCATGCGCCTGCATCCCGATCTCGGCGGGCGCGCCGCGCTTGCCGGCGAGCTGACCGCGGCATCGGCGCGCGAGCAGGCCGGCGCCGGCCTGGATGCCTGCACCCCAGAGGAATACGAGCGCCTGCAGCAATTGAACAGCGTCTATCAGGAAAAATTCGGCTTCCCGTTCATCATTGCCGTGGCGGGGCTGCAGCGTGCCGACATCCTCGCGGCGATGGCAGCGCGCCTGGACAACGATGTGCCGCAGGAGCGGCGCACGGCGCTGGACGAAATCCACAAGATTGCGCGCCTGCGCCTGGCAGCAATGACCACATGAAGTGATTGCACCTGGCAAGCCCGCCCCACGGGCTGTACGGGTGCACTGCGTGCCCATGGCGAGCGTTATCCACACGCCGGCATATCCTGGCCTGATCGTGGCTGTTGCCGTGGTCGAGGAAACAACTGCGGCCGCCGCTTGTGCGAGGCGCTCGGCTTGGCTGTGTTCACCGGATTGCTGTTGTTCGTTCTGTCCTTGCCGCGGCAGATGTATTGCGCTGACCGAGTTGGCACGGCTCGTCATGCGCGCCAGCCATGTTGAGCTGGCGACAATTTGGTGGCAAATTGCTGGCAGCTGCAGCTGTTTTTGTAGACAAAAAACGCAGTAGTTTGAATCCAGCGAGAATGAGCGGTAGCCTTTCCGGATGCTCAACGTCGGCCTGACATGAACCAGGCTCGGCGCAGCAGGGATTATCGGCGACGAGCAAGGCGCCGGGTGCGGGATGTGGCGCCGAGCACAAGCAATTGCAGCGTGCCAATAAAATAGTGTCTTGAAGAACACGGGATAAGGGATTTTTCATGGTGGCTTTTCTCATCGATTTCGGCAACATGCTGATGCGCTGGCTGCATGTGATTGCCGCCATCGCCTGGATTGGCGAGTCCTTTTATTTCGTCATGCTCGACAACAGTCTGCGTGAACCGGCCGATCCCGCAGACAAGAAGCGCGGCGTGTTCGGCGAGCAGTGGGCCGTGCATGGCGGCGGTTTTTATCACAACCAGAAATACGCCACGGCGCCCGCCAAGCTGCCCGAAGACCTGCACTGGTCGTTCCTGAAAGCCTACACGACTTGGATTTCCGGCTTCATTCTTTTTGTCCTGCTGTATCTGACGCAGCCACAGGCCTACCTGATCAACCATGCGGGCAGCTGGGAGTGGGTGGCGAACATGAGTGGCTGGCAGGCGAACATCGTCGCGCTGCTGTTCCTGCTGCTGGGGTGGATCATCTACAACGAGATGTGCAAGCGCATCAGCCCGACCATGCAGCGCGACGGCATTCTGAGCATCGCGGTTGCGGTGCTGATGATCTTCGTGGCGTGGTTGAGCACGCACTTGTTCGCGGGCCGGGCCGCCTTTCTGCTCACCGGCGCGGTGATGGCGACCGCCATGAGCGCGAACGTGTTCTTCTGGATCATCCCCGGACAGCGACGCATGGTTGCCGCCATGCAGGCCGGCGAGGCACCTGATCCCATGGATGGCAAGCGCGGCAAGCAGCGCTCGGTGCACAACACCTATTTCACGCTGCCGGTCGTGTTGCTGATGATCAGCAATCACTACTCGTTCCTGTACACCCACGAGTACGCCTGGGTTCTGATGTCGCTGCTCATCATTGCCGGCGCCGTCATTCGCCAGTTCTTCGTGCTCATGCACGCCGGCAAGACGCAGCCGGCCTATCTCGTGGTCGGCGCGCTCATTATCGGCCTTACCGTTTGGCTGGCCACACCGGTTGCGAATGAGCCCGAAGCAACGACCAGTGCAGCATCCACAACGGCGGCAGAAACTGAAACGGCAACTGCAGCCAGTGACGATGCCGCCGCGCCCGCAGCCACGGAGAACGGGGTGGTCGGCATCATCATCAATCGCTGCGCCCAGTGCCATGCCGAGAATCCAACCCAGCCCGGCTTTTCGGCACCACCCGCCGGCATTGTCCTGGACAACGAGCAAAACATTGATACCTATAAGAGCAGGATCAAGGAGACGGTGAAAAGCGGTTACATGCCGCTTGGCAACCTC
>DATGUT010000177.1:0-19970 GCA_035301185.1 Salinisphaeraceae bacterium | reverse complement strand
ACCAATACGACGAACTCATTGCCCAGCGCATGGCGGAACACCGCGATCAGCCGCAAAAACTGCAATTGCTGCTCGATCTCAAGGCTTGGAGCAATCACCTGCGCCAGCAATACGGCATCGACACGGGCTGAAAGCGCCGCGTGACATAGCAGGCAGCGGTAGCCGTTACGACAATTATTTAAAAAGCTGCGCGACAGCGCTAAGATGGCGCGCTTGCGGCCCATTTGAAATCTTCGACTACAGGCGGATCATGACCACCAGAACCATTCTTCGCAGCCTCCTGCTCGTGGCGATTGCCCTTGCGCCATTCATGGCTCACAGCGCCCCAGCACAGGATCGGGTCACTGTCGCGGCGCTGCGCTTCGTCTCCTCGGGGCCGCTGTTCATCGCCAGGGACAAGGGCTATTTCGAAGACGAGGGTTTGGACGCGCAATTCGAGTTCTTCGAGGCCGCGCAGCCCGTGGCGGTGGCGATCGCCTCCGGCGATGCCGATTTCGGCGTCACCGCGTTCACCGCCGGCTTCTTCAATATCGCCAGCCAGGGTGCGCTTCAGGTGGTGGCCGCGCAATTGCACGAAGTCGAAGGCTTCGAAGGCTCCGCAATCCTGGCTTCCAACCAGGCCTACGATGAGGGTCTGACCACGGTGGCGCAACTGCCGGGCCATTCGTTCGCCCTGACCCAGACCGGCTCTTCTTTCCATTACATGATCGGCCAGATTGCCGAAAATGCCGGCTTCGCGCTCGACGACATGGCGCTCAAGCCACTGCAAAGCGTCGGCAACATGATTGGCGCGCTGCGCACGGGCCAGGTCGACAGCATGGTCATCGTGCCGCATATCGCCAAGCCGCTAGTGGCGGCAGGCAATGCCCATTTGCTTGGTTGGGTGTCGGATTACGCGCCATATCAGGTCGGTGGCCTGTTCACATCGACCGCCAACGTGGAGGATCATGCCGACACCGTGCGCCGCTTCGTGCGCGCCTATCAGCGCGGCGTGGCGGACTACCGCGCCGCATTCATGGATGGTGACACCGACATGCGCGCCGAAGTCGTCGCCATCATCCACAATTATGTGTACCAGGATCAGCCGGCCGCGGAAGCGGAACCGAAGATTCGCAACGGCGCCATGTACATCACCGAAGATGCGGCGCTGAACGCCGCCGACGTGCGCGAACAGGTACGCTGGTACCAGGCCCGTGGACTGGTGAATGCAGCGGCCGACCCGGATGCCTTCATCAATGCCGATTTTGTCGCCACGATCACGAACCCCGGCGAGTAGGCCGGCGGACAGGCCGGCGCGCCAATTGCCGGCGCGGCCAGGAGCCTGCTCGCATGCAGCTTGATCTCGACGGCATCACCCACTACTACGGCGAGCTGGCGGCGCTCGCCAACATCAACTTAAGCATCCGCTCCGGCGAGGTGGTCGCGCTGATTGGGCCTTCGGGGTGCGGCAAATCGACGCTGCTGTCCATCATCGGTGGCCTGCTCAAGCCCAGCGCCGGCACTGTGCATCAGGTCGGCGCTGCGCCGGCGGGCTGCGTCAACCCGCTGACCTATGTGTTTCAGGATTTCGCCCTGCTGCCCTGGCGCACGGTCGATGGCAACCTGCGATTGGTGCTGAAGGATCACGGCCTCAGCCGCGGCGAACAGGACCGGCGCATCAATGCCGTGTTAGAGCAAACCGGCCTGGCTGATTTTCGTGCCGCGTTTCCGAAACAGCTTTCCGGCGGCATGCGCCAGCGCGTCGGCATTGCCCGCGCGCTGGCCGTCAATCCAGCAGTACTGCTGCTGGATGAACCGCTGTCGGCACTGGATGCGCAGACGCGCACCATTCTGATGGACGAATTCAGCACCTTGTTCGCCAGCGCCGGCATTACTGCTGTTTATGTCACCCATAATCTTGGCGAGGCGGTGCGGCTCGCGCATCGGGTCGTGGCCCTGTCGCGCCGGCCGGGGCGGATCAAGCGCGAGCTCGTGATTCCGCTGCCGCTCGCCGAGCGCCGCGAAGGCATGGCGGAATTGGCCGCCTGCGAGGCCGAGCTGTGGCAGCAAATACGCGCCGAGGCCATCGCCGCCGATCAGGAACTTGCTCATGGCAGTTGAAACCCGGGCCGTGCGCTATCGCGCCGGCAGCCTCCAGCCGCGGCTGTTCAAGTGGTTGGCATTATCGAGCTTTATCGCCGTCGTCGGGGTGCTTGAAATACTGGCGGCCAGTGGTCTGCTGCCGCCGCTGGCATTCCCCGCGCCAAGTGCCATCGGCGCGGCGCTGGTGGATCTGATTCAAAGCGGGCAATTGTGGCCGCACCTCAATGCCTCGCTCATCCGGCTCGCGATCGGCTGGAGCATGGGGGTCAGCAGCGGCGTGGCGGTGGGGCTCGTCATCGGCACGAATTCCGTCGCCCGCTCACTGGGCATGCCCTGGGTTGCGGCCATCTCCACCATCCCCAAGATCGCCCTGCTGCCCTTGTTCATCATCTGGTTCGGCATTGGCGAAGGCTCGAAATACGCCACCATTGCCTTCGGCACGTTTTTCCCGACCGTGATCAACACCTATGGCGGGGTCAACGACGTCGAGCGCAGCCTGATTCGCATGGGCCAGGCGTTCAACCTCAAGCGCCGCACCATCGTGCGCCAGATCATTCTGCCCGCGACATTGCCTTCCATTCTGGCAGCATTCCGGATTTCGGCCTCCATCGGCATCATTCTGCTGGTGGCGGCCGAAATGGTGGCGGCGCAACATGGCATCGGCGCCTACATCATGCAGCAACAAAGCCTGTTCCAGCTCGATCGGCTCATGGCCGGCGTGGTGCTGTTGATGCTGCTTGGCCTGCTGGTCTATGGCCTGATTGCGCTGCTGGAACGTTGGCTTTTACGCTGGCGTTAAACACTATCCGCCAGGACGCGTCCACAACAGCACCCAGCAAAAAGGGGTGGCCGTTTGGCCACCCCTTTTGTTTGCGCAGCGCCGCCATGCGGCACTACAGGGCGTTGTCAGTCAGCCCTCTTCTTCTACAACCTTGAGGACACCCTTCATGCCAGCGGCAAAGTGGCCGGGGAAGGTACAGATGTAATCATAATCACCGGTTTCCTCGGGTGCGGTGAAGGTGATGGTGTCGCTTTCGCCGCCACCGACCAACTCCGTGTGGGCAATAATGTCATCTTTCCGATCTTCGGGGATGTAGTCATTATCCGCGGCGCTTTGGGCAGCTTTGTCGAACTCGCTCGCATCCACATCCTGCTTGAGTACGACCAGGTTATGCGACATGGCGGTCGGCGGCATGTCTGTATTGTTGACCAGCTTGATCGTGACTTCCTCGCCCGGCTGAACCGTGATTTCTTCGACACTGAACTTCATGCTGTCCGTGCCTTCGATTTCAACTGTCTTGGCCTGAGCCGCGAAAGCTGCGAACGAAAGTGCAACAAATGCCAGAAACGCCAATGATTTCTTATGCATGACTACTCCTTTTTGAGTTTATACAAATACCTAATCGGTCCAACAGTAGACAAGCCTAGAGCCTGTTAGTTCCAAGAGCCACAAAACCATTCCACTCATGGCGTGATCGGACGCCAGGCAGGGTCGGCAACAGGGCTCATAGATATCACCACCACTGCCCCCATGCTCAAATCCTGTAACCAGGCCTTGCAATCACGGTGCTTGACACAATTTGCGACAAAAATCTGCTGCATTGACAAATTTGCGACATATTGACGCATTGTAATAAGCCTGACTGAACAGACGCCGTTTTTCGTACTCGGGCAGGCAGTTTGGCAGTCATTGGGGGGAGACCGCAAGGCGCTCGCGCTGGCCAACCGGCGCGAGCGATTTCAAGCAAACAGCGGCGCTTGCGTACGAACAAGAGTTGCGATTGGAGAAAGGCATGAAAAAGACAATCCTCATGGTTGCGGCCACGGCGCTGGCCACCAGCGCCCTGTTGCTTTCCGGGTGCGTCATTGACAGCCATCACCACCACCGCAAAAGTCACCACTCTCGCAGCCATCACCCGCGGCCCGCTCATCGCAGCAAGGCCAATCACCACAAAAAGGCCAGGCGGCGAGCCCACAGGACACAGCGCGCGCACAGCAAGCAGCGCGCCAGACACGGCACACGCAGCAAGGCGCACCGGCATTCCAACAGGAGCCATCATCGCGGCAAGCGCAGCCGACGCGGCAAGGCGCATGCACCTGGCAGATCCGCGCGACGTGGAAAAGGGCGGGCGCACTCGGGCAGACGCAAATAAAGCGCAGATAATGCCTTATTGAGTACCTGGAGCCTTTCTCGCATTTCCCGATCCGCGCAGCAGCGGCCATTTTGCTGCAAGACAAGGCGCGACAAGCGCCTTGTGGCAGCGCTGCATAAGCAAGCGGTCGCCGTATTGGGCCAAAATGGCCTCGCCCCAGAGGGGTTGCTGCCAGCATAATCCGCCCTGGATCGCGCTAAAAACGAATAACCTGGCGAATGGCCTCGCCGGCAGCGAGCCGCTCGAAGCCTGCATTGATGTCAGCCAATGTCAGTTCGTGAGTCAACAGCTTGTCCACTGGCAGCCGCCCAGCCTGATGCAGGCTGACGTACTGTGGAATATCCAGCCGCGGCACATGACCGCCCAAATAGGAGCCCATCAGAGTGCGTTCCTGACCCACCAGTTGCACCGGACTGAGCTTCAGGCGGACATCCGGATGCGCCAGTCCGGCAGCCACTGTCTTGCCGCCCTTGGCGGTGGCGGCAAATGCAAAGGCAAGCGCCGCTTCGGCCCCGGCAAATTCAGCCGCGATGTGAGCACCGCCAGCGGTTAGATCCTGCACCTGCTCGAGCGCCGTCGGCTGACTGCTATCGATCACCGCCGTGGCGCCGAGCGCGCGGGCCTTGTCCAGCTTGGCGGGATTGATGTCGGCGGCAATCACTTGCGCCGCGCCGCCGGCAATCGCGCCCAGCACCGCCGCCAGGCCCACGCCGCCGAGCCCGACCACGAGCACGCTTTGCCCCGCTCGCAGGCGCGCCGTGTGCATAACGGCGCCAACACCAGTCAGCACGGCGCAGCCGAATAGTGCGGCAATGGCATAATCCAGGGTAGGATCGATGCGCACCAGAGACTCGCGCGCCACCACTGCGTATTCGGCAAAACCGGAGACACCAAGGTGATGATGCACGACCTGGTCGCCGCTGCTCAGGCGCCGCGCACCGCTCAGCAGGGTGCCGGTATTGTTGGCCCGTGCACCCGGCGTGCACAATGCCGCGCGGCCATCGGCACAGTAGCGGCAATGCCCGCAGCTGGGCACGAACGAACAGACGACATGATCGCCGACCGCCAGATCGGCAACCCCGGCGCCCAGTTCCAGCACCTCACCTGCGGCTTCGTGCCCCAGTACCATGGGCACCGGGCGCGGCCGGTTGCCATCGATGGTGGATAAATCGGAATGGCACAAGCCGGCCGCGTGGATCTTGAGCAGCACCTCGCCGCGGCCCGGGCCGGTGAGTTCGAACGCCTCGATCGCGAGTGGCCGGGTTGCATCATAGGGCCTGGCGACCGGGCTGTGGCGCAGAACGGCGGCGCGTGTTTGCATGGCAGTGATCCTTGATCGTGGTTGTTATTGCAAATGCTCTGCGAAGAACCGCATGCTGCGCTGCCACGCGATCTTGGCAGCCTGCTCGTCGTAGTAATCCCAGTCTTCGTTGCCGAAGGCATGCGGGGCGTCATAGCGATAGCACTCGTGGGTCACGTTGCCGGCCTCGAGTTTCTGCTGCAGCGCAGCGGCCGTCTCGATCGGGAAGAAGGTATCCTGCTCGGCAAAATGACATTGCACGGGGATGTCGATGGCCGCCGGATCGCCGGCCTCGTCGGGCGGAATGCCGTACCAGGAGATCGCAGCATCGGCTTCCGGCACGTGCATGGCCGCGAGCAGGGCCAGCACGCCGCCCATGCAAAAGCCGATGACGCCGACCTGGTCGCTGTCCGTCTTCAGATACTGCACCGCGGCACGCACGTCCTGGGTGGCGGCGTCGCCGAAATCGAGCCGGTTCATGTCGTGCTCTGCTTCGGCCTCGTCCAATGGCTGTTCGCCGCGAAACAGGTCGGGAATGAGCACGCGGTAGCCGGCATCGGTCCACTGCCTGCCGACGCGCTTGATCTGCTCGTTCACGCCCCACCATTCCTGGACGACGACGATGCCGGGCGCCGCGGCCGCCGCATCCGGCTGTGCATGCCAGGCGGGCGCGGTCTGGCCATCGGGGCGGGTTATTTCGATTTGCTGTGCCATGTCCTGTCTCTTGTTGCCGTGGTGTGCTCGCATCGTAACGCGGCCGACGGCACTTGCAAACAGCCATCAGGCTGGGGTTGTCACCCCCTTTGCTTGAAGCGACGCAGCGCGCGTCGCTGCTTCTTGTCCGGACGCGTCGCCGGGCGCGGCATTTGCTGACGCGCGGCGCGCCGCTCGGCGGCAACCGCCTCGCGAGCATTGCGACTGGCCGCTGTTTCCACATATAGTTTCTGCGCCGCGACCGCCGGCCCGCGCTGGTCTGCCAAGGCAGCAACATCGACCACGAAGCGCAGCGGCCCCTTGCTGATCTGCAGCTGATCGCCGATGCGCACGGCACCGCCGGGCTTGCCGCGCTGGCCGTTGACGTGTACATGGCCGCCCTTGATCGCAGTCGTCGCCTGCGAACGCGTCTTGTAGAAACGCGCGGCCCACAGCCACTTGTCGAGGCGCACGCGCTGCATGTCGGGGCCCGCATCAGTCATGCCGAGACTCTATTCACCGTGCTTGAGCAGGACACTCACGTGCGCGGCCACGCCGGCGGCGAGCGCGGCCAGGTCGTAGCCGCCTTCGAGCATGCTGACGATGCGGCCATGGCAATGGCTCGTCGCCAACTCGCAGATGCGCTCCGTAACCCAGGCAAAGTCTTTGGTTTCCAGCTGCAGATCGGCGAGCGGATCGGCGCGATCGGCGTCGAAGCCGGCGCTGACGAGGATTAGCTGCGGGCGGAACTCATCCACCGCCGGCAGCCAGTCGCGCTCGATGGCTTGGCGAAACGCAGCGCTGCCGGTGCCGGGGCGCAATGGTGTCTTGATCAGTTGTCCGGGAATGCTGGTGTCGTCGGTATTCGGGAACAGCGGGTTCTGATAGCTCGAGCAGAACAGCACCCGCGGCTCGTCGCGCAGCACATCCTCGGTGCCATTGCCGTGATGCACGTCGAAATCAACGATCGCAACCCGCTCCAGGCCATGTGCCTCCAGCGCGTGGACGGCGCCGGCAGCGACGTTGCCGAACAGGCAGAAACCCATGGCGCTGCTGCGCTCGGCATGGTGACCGGGCGGGCGCATGGCACAGAAGGCATTGGCCGCCTGCCCGCTCATGACCTCGTCCACGGCATTGATGGCGGCGCCGGCGGCATGCAGGGCGGCATCCAGGCTGTGCGGGCCGATCGCGGTGTCGCCATCGAGCTGGCGCAGGCCTTGTTCGGGCACGGCGGCCACCAGCGCGTCAATATAGGCGGGATCGTGCAGGCGTTGCAGCCAGTCGCTGGCCAGCGCTGTTGGCGTGCGCGCGACAAGCCTGCGCTCGAGGTCGGCATCGGCCAGCCCGCGCGCCACAGCCTGCAGGCGCTGCGGGCACTCGGGATGACCGGTGCCCATGTCGTGCGCCAGGCTGCTGGGATGGCTGTAATAAGCAGTAGTCATGCCCGTATCGGACAACAAGCCCGCCTGTTTTGCAAGCTGGACCACGCCCGCCGACGGATCAGAACAGAGCCTGAATGATGCGCGCGCCGGCAATCCAAGTCCCCAGGGCCGAGCCGAAACTGGACAGCATGAAGACCAGCAGGGTGCGGGACACGCGGTTGCGCCACCAGCCGGAGACGCGGGTGACATCCCGCTTCAGCCTGGAAAAATCGGCAACGCGCGGCTTGCGAAGCCACAATTCAACCGCTGCCACCACCATGCCAGCACCGATGGTGGGATTGAGCGACGTCAGGGGTGAGGCCACAAAAGCGGTGCCGATGGACAGCGGATGCGCCAGCGCAATGGCCGCACCCAAAGCCGACAGCACGCCATGGATCAGCGCCCATTCCAACACCAGCTGCTGGCCCAGGTCCGGGCTGCGGGTAAAGCCCCAGGCGAAGCCTGCAAACACCAGCGCAACCACGAGCCAAGGCAGCCATTTCAGCCAGCGCGCACTCGGTGGCACCACGTCCAGGCGTGCCTGCTCCTGAGCCGGCTCCGGCAACGGTTGGCGCAAATAGCTGGCCAGGCCCTTGACGTGGCCAGCACCGACCACCACCAGCGTCTGCCCACCGTGATCCGGCAGCTGCAGCAGGCATGCCGCCATGTAGCGGTCGCGCTCGTCAATCAGCGCCTCGTGCAGCGCAGCCGAGGACTGCGCAAATTCGTTGAATGTCGCCTCCAGCATGTCGCCCTGCTTGAGCTTCTCGATGTCCTCTTCCTTGATTTCATCGCTCGAGAACAGGCTGGCGAACAATGCCGCCAGCGTGCTGAAACGCTGCCACCAGGGAATGCGCCGATAAACGCGCTTGAGCGTAATGCCGATGTTGCGATCAATCAGGCTCAGGGGCAGATCGGCCTTGTCGCAGGCATCGATTGCGGCGCGCATTTCCGCACCGGGCTCGATGTCGAACTGCTCTGCGAGGCGCTGCTGATAAGCACCCAGGGCCAGGTTGGCCGCCACCATGCTCGCCTTGCCCTGGCGCAGCACCTGGAACAAGTCCATTTGCTCCATTTCCTGGCTGCGGGTCAGCGCCGCGTGGCGCGCATCGCACAACTCGATGGCTACATGATCATAATCACCAGTGGCAATGGCCGCACGCACTTCCGCGGCACTGGCACGTGACACATGCGCGGTGCCCAGCAAGGTAAAAGTGGTGTTGCCTTGAGTAACAATCTGGCGCGGACCCGACCCGGCCGCGCTGGTTGCGACAACGTCTGCAGACGTATCCATGCACTACTCGAGATGGAAGCTAAAACAAGCTAGTCTAACGCGTAATGGCCGCCTGTGTCGCTGCAATTGACCCATGTAATTGCAGACCGTACAACTGACAGCATGAAACTTGCAGTCATTGGCGACATCCACGGCTTTTGGGACCAACACGACACCGCCTTTTTCAATGCTTCGGACTACGATGGCCTGCTGTTCGTCGGTGATTTTGCCCGCTGGACCAACAGCCTGCCGGTGGCACGGCAATTGGCGCAGCTGACGCGTCCGGCCTGGGCCATTGCCGGCAATCACGATGCCGTCACCCGCATGCAACTGCTGGCCGAAATAAAAAACCGGCGCCTGCTGCAAAACCTGACCGCCATTGGCATGCGCCGGCGCGTGCGCCGGCTGGCGCGCGCGCTTGGCCCGGTGCAACTGCGCGCTTTTGCACTGGATCATCTCGAGGCTGATCTGGGGCTGCTGACGGCGCGCCCGCACGCCATGGGCTCGAATCGCTTCTATTATCGGCGCTATCTCAAACGCCATTTTGGTGTGGGTGACTTCGCGGCCAGCGCGGCACGGCTCAAGGCGCTGGTGGACACGGCACCCGAGCGTCTGATCATGCTTGCCCACCACGGCCCGGCCGGGCTCGGCGCCAGTCCCAACGCCCCATTCGGTTGCGACTTCGACCCGGAGCTTGGTGATTTCGGCGATCCTGATCTGCGTGCGGCCGTCGATCACGCGCGCGCCAGCGGCCGTGAAGTGTTGGCCGTGGTCGCCGGCCACATGCATCATCGCAATGCGAAAACGCGAGCCGAACGCGAGACCTGGGCGCATGACGGCGCAACCCTGTACATCAATGCTGCACGCGTGCCGCGCATGCGCCGTGACGGCAGCCACCGGCACCACATCGCGCTGCACATCAACGCAGCCGGTCTGCGCGCCGAGGCCCTGTTCGTCAGCAGGGCGGGTACAATTGAGCAACGCTGTCCCTTGGCTCGATCTGAAGCATGCTGAACAACGCGCAGCCGCGGTTGCACGCGGCCGGCCTGGTACACCATTTCGGCCCCATAAAGGCTGTCGACAACATCGCCCTGACGCTGCACCAGGGCGAGATCCTGGGCCTGCTCGGCCCCAACGGCGCCGGCAAATCCACGACGCTGCGCATGCTGACCGGCGTGCTGGCACCGCAGGCCGGACGCGTCCTTGTCTGCGGCCACGACCTGTGCACTCGGCCGCAGGCCGCCAAGCGCTGCCTGGGCTACTTGCCCGAACAACCACCGCTGTATCCGGAGCTGACGGTGCATGAGTATTTGCACGCCTGCGCCCGGTTGCGGCGCCTGCCCAGGCGCCAGCGCGCGAGCGCGGTTGCCACGGCCCTGGCCGATTGCGGGCTGGACGCCGTGGCGCGGCGGCTGATCGGCAATCTGTCCAAGGGTTACCAGCAGCGCGTGGGCATCGCCCAGGCCATCGTGCACCGCCCGGACGTGGTCATCCTGGACGAGCCGACCGTGGGCCTGGACCCGCAGCAGATCCGCCAGATCCGGGGGCTCATCAGCCGCCTGGGGCAGCGCCACAGCGTCATCCTGTCCAGCCACATCTTGGCTGAAATCCAGGCCGTTGCTTCGCGCGTCATGCTCATTCACCAGGGACGCGTGGTTCTGAACGCCAGCCTGGCCGATCTGCACCGACAGGCCAGCGCCAACATCCGCCTGGGGCTGGTGCAGGCGCCGGATCAGGCCGCGCTGACCGCCATTCCCGGGGTCGCCTCAGCCGAGCGCATTGACACCAGACATTGGCGGATCACACCTGCGGCAGACAGTGATCCGCGCCTCGCCCTGGCCGCGGCCGCAGCGCAGAACAACTGGGGCCTGTTCGAACTCAGCGGCGGACAGCACACGCTGGAAGAGCAGTTCATTGCCCTGACCACGCGCGACGACGGCGCGGCGGCATGAGCGGCCTGCTCGCCATCGCCCGGCTCGAGCTGCAACGACTGTTCGTTGCTCCGCTGGCCTGGACGCTGCTGGCCATCATGCAGCTCCTGCTGGGCCTGCTGTTTGCCATGAGCGTAACCGAAATCGTGCAAAATCCCGAGCGCATCAATGCCTACAGTGGCGTGTCGGCAGTCGTCGGCGACGGCCTGCTGCGCTTCGCAGCGTTCTTGCTGCTCTTGATCGTGCCGCTGTTGACCATGCGCACGTTTGCCGGCGAGCGCAAGACGGGTGTTTTCATCCTGCTGCAAACGGCACCGACGACGACGCGCGCCCTGGTGCTGGGCAAATTTGTCGGCCTCATGAGTTTTTTCACGCTGGCGCTGGCGCTGGTTGCGCTCATGCCGCTGTCGCTGCTCTGGGCCGCGCCGCTGGATCTGGGCCTGCTCGGCGCCGGCCTGCTGGGGCTGTGGCTGCTGACGGCGACCTTTACCGCAGCCGGCGTGTGCATGTCCACGCTCACGCGCGAGCCGGTGCTGGCCGCGGTCGCCACCATCGGCCTGTTGCTGGCGCTGTGGCTGCTGCATGCCGTCTCCTATCTCGACTGGCAGCCGCTGCTGCTCGGCCACGGCGTGCCGGTGGCTGCCATTGCCCGCAAACTGGCGCTGGTCAGTCATTATGAAAGCCTGCTGCGCGGCGTATTCGCCAGCGCCGACGTCGCTTATTTCCTGTTGTTGACGGCGCTGTTCCTGCTGCTCGCGATGCAGCGCCTGCTGCTCGAGCGAGGCTGATGCGCACCCGCAGGCTCCTGGCCGCGCTGCTGCCGCTGGCGGTGTTGTTGCTGCTGGGCTGGATCAGCCAGCGCCTGACTTTCACGGCCGACTGGACTTATGGCAATCGCGCCTCGCTGACCGAGGCAAGCAAGCAAATCCTGCGCACGCTCGACCAGGGGCCGATCGAGTTCACTGTGTTCGCACCGCCAGGCAGCGAGCGCGACCGGCTGCGCGCCGAACTGGTCCGCTATCTGCGCGCCTCGGATGCAGTGCAACTCACATTCGTCGACCCCGCTCGGCAACTGCTGCAAACGCGCCAACTCAACCTGAGCGATGCCGATCGCCTGCAGATCAGCTATCAAGGGCGCGCAGAAGTGCTGCAACGCTTGTCGGAGCCGGCCATTGCCCGCGCCCTGCTGCGTTTATCAACTGCCGAAGACCAGTGGATCGTCTTCCTGCAGGGGCACGCGGAGCGCAGCCTCGCCGCCCAGGATGCGCGCGGCTACTCCGTGCTGGCCGCGGCTCTGGACGAGCAGGGCCTGAAAACCCGCGCCCTGCGTCTCGCCGAAGCCGCCAGCATTCCTGCCAACGCAGCAGTATTGGTGCTGGCCGGCGCGCAGATGCAACTGTTGCCCGGCGAGGTCGAGTTGCTCCAGGCCCACATCGCCGGCGGCGGCAACCTGCTGTGGCTGCATGATCCCGGCAGCGACGGCGCCATGCCTGCCGTCGCCGCGACGCTGGGGATCGAATGGCTGGATGGCACGCTGATTTACCCCGATTATCAAAAGCTCGGCACGGCGCATCCGGCCATGGCGCTGGTTGCGCGTTATCCACAGGCCGCGATCACAGCCAATCTGGATCGCCTGACATTGTTTCCGCTGGCCGGGGCCGTCGCCGCCGGGCAGGCAAGCACTTGGCAGGCCACAGCGTTCCTGCAGAGCACCGGTAGCAGCTGGTTGGAAACAAGTCCGCTGGAGCGCGGCGTGCTTCGTTTCGAGCCTGAACAAGGTGACCAGGCCGGGCCACTGGCCATTGGCCTCAGCCTGACTCGCAGAACGCCGCCTGGCACGGGCACAAACGCATCCGAACAGCGCGTGGTGGTCATCGCCAACAGTGGTTTCCTCAGCAACGAATACATCAACACGCATGGCAATCGCCAACTCGCCATGGCCGTGTTCCGGTGGCTGGCGCAGCGCGACGCGCAGATCGACATTGCGCCGCTGCAGGCGCCCGACGCCAGCCTGCACCTGGCGCCTGCCGAGATGCGCCTGCTGTGGCTCGTGTTCGTCGGCCTGCTGCCAGCGATTCTGCTATTGGTCGGGGTCGGCCGCTGGGCGCTGCGCAGACGGCGCTGACAGCCTGCAGCAAGATGCTTCATGCGACAATAAGACCGTCATGCCCGAATTGCCCGAAGTCGAGACCACCCGCGCCGGCATCGCACCGCATGTGACCGGCCGGCGCGTGCGCGAGGTCATCGTGCGCGAACCGCGCCTGCGCTGGCCGGTGGCGCCGGAGCTGGCCTCGGCCTTGTCAGGGCAGACGATTGCCGGTGTGCGCAGGCGCGCCAAATACCTGCTGTTTGCGACCGGCGACGGTACGCTGTGCCTGCATCTGGGCATGTCCGGGCGCCTGCGCATCGTGCCGGCGGCGACTCCGGTGGCGCGCCACGATCACATCGACATCGTGCTCGACAACGACCAGGCCATGCGCTTCAACGATGCGCGCCGCTTCGGCTCCCTGTTCTGGATCACCGGCAATCCAGACGAGTTTGCGCTGCTGGCGCATCTTGGCCCGGAACCGCTCGACAGTGCCTTCGACGGCGCTTATCTGCATGCCCGTGCGCGCGGGCGGCGGGCAGCGGTCAAATCATTCATCATGGATGGGCGCATCGTGGTCGGGGTCGGCAACATCTACGCCTGCGAGGCCCTGCACATGGCGGGCATTGCCCCGCAACGCGCTGCTGGACGCATCAGTGCCGCCCGCTATGCGCGCCTTGCCGGCGCCATCCACCAAGTGCTGACCAACGCCATTGCCGCCGGCGGCACCACCCTGCGTGATTACATCGGTGTGGATGGCGGCCAGGGTTATTTTCAGCAGGAGTTGGCCGTTTACGGGCGCGAAGGCCTGCCCTGCCCGCGCGACGGCCAGCCGATTCGGCGCCGCAACATCGGTCAGCGCAGTACGTTTTACTGCTCCGCGTGCCAGACTTGAATCACGTTGCCGGCCTTTTATTACAGCGCTCGCGCCGCCATGGTTGCACAATGGCGCCCACCACGCGGAGAGATATGATGCGTATGAGCAAACGACTGTTTACAGGCAAACCGGCCACTATGCAACAGGTACAGTCCTATGCCGGTTATTATGATGAGTCGCGCCTCTGGCACAAGCTGCGCAAATATGCCGGGCGCGCCGGCTATGAAGTGCTGGAAAAAGTCTTGTGGCTGTACTACGCCGCGCAGAAACCGGAGACGCCAGCCTGGGCGCGAACCACAGCCTATGGCGCGCTCGGCTATTTCATTCTGCCGCTCGATGCCGTGCCCGACTGGCTGTTCGGCATTGGCTACACCGACGACCTGGCGGCGATGACGCTGGCGGTCGCCACCTTGGTGAACTACATTGACGACGACGTGCGCCGGCGCGCGACCCGGCGCCTGCAACACTGGTTTGGCAACGCTGCACCCGCGCGTGACACAACGGCGAAAGAGCAATCATGAACACTTGCTCGCGAGTGTTTGCCGGCAACTCTGAACCATGGGTACCGCCGGGCTGATCATCGCCCTGCTGCTGGCAGCCGGATGCATCCTGCTGCTGCTCGCTTGTGTACGGCTGCGCCGCCGGCGCCTGCTCGCAGCCGGGCGCGTCGGGCTCGGCGGTTGTGCCTGCCAGCTGCTGGCGGCGCTGGCTGGAGCGCTGGCGCTCAATCTATATACATATCATCGCCTGACTCTTGAGCAACCGGTCGCGCAACTGGCCTTCGAGCAGCTCGGCGAGCAGCGTTTCCGCGCGCGGCTGGTGACGGCCGATGGCACCACGCATAGCTATTTGCTGCACGGCAACCAGTGGCGCATCGAGGCGCGCGTGCTCAAGTGGCACGCCTGGGCCAATCTGTTCGGCTTTGACACCGTTTATCGCCTGGATCGGCTGAGCGGGCGCTTTCAGCATATTGAGGACGCACGCAGGCAGCCGCACACGGCCTACGATCTGGCTGCAGCGCGCGGACTGGATGTGTGGCATCTGACGCAGCGCCTGCCGGCTTGGCTCAGCCTGGCCGATGCCCGTTTTGGCAGCGCGGCCTATCTGCCCATGGCCGATGGCGCCCGCTTTGCAGTGACGCTGTCCCAGTCCGGCGCTCTGGTGGCGCGGGCAGAGAACACGGCAGCGGCAAAGGCGCTCAGCCGCTGGTAACCGGCGCGCGCATGAGCGCATAAGCACCGGTGACATGCGCGACCAGCGTGGCCCGATCGGCGCTGAACACTTCGACCCGACAAGGGATGATGCGCCGCCCCAGCTTGAGGAGATGGGCGCGCGCATAAATATCGCCGGGCTCGGGGCGGCGCAGGAATTCGATGTTCAAGTGCGTGGTCACCGCATATTGCCCGTGCTCGACATGCGCGATGATCACGGCATACATGGCGGCGTCGGCCGCCGCCATCATCACCGGCCCCGAGACGGTGCCACCAAGCCGGGTCATGCTCTTGTCGTAAGGCACGCGGATGTCAGCCACGTGTTTCTCCATGGCTACGATCTCCAACGCCGGGCGCCCGGGAATGCCGGTATTGTCGCGCAGCATGGCTTCGATGTCGGCCAGCGCGACCAGCGACGGGGCGGGCGAATCGGCTTGGCACATGCGGGGTTCTCCTTGTCTGGCGGATCAATAGTCGTGAAACTTGCGCGCCATTACAGCAAAAAACGCGCACATTTGCTTATCTCGTGCTTGCCACAAACTTTGGCCGCGCATGCCAGAAACGGCGTTTGCGCGGGCGCGCCGTCTGCTAGAATGCCCCGTATCGATTTGCTCCGGCAGAGCGGGATCAGGCATGGGCCGCATGCCGCTGCCGTGGCCTTCAACCAGCCAAACCGGCTGCACCAAGACACCATGATGTACCAAACCGACAACCTGCGCATTGCCTCTACCCAGGAGTTGATACCCGCCGCCACTCTGCTGGAAGAGTTTCCGCTAACGGAATCGGCGGCCGCAACGGTATACGACACACGCCACACAATCAGCAACATCATCAAGGGTACAGATGATCGCCTGCAGGTCGTGGTCGGCCCCTGCTCCATCCACAATGTCGAGGCGGCACTTGAATACGCATCCCTGCTCAAAGCGGCACGCGGGCGCTTTGCGGATGAACTGGTCTTGGTCATGCGCGTGTATTTCGAAAAGCCGCGCACCACGATCGGCTGGAAGGGTCTGATCAACGATCCCGATCTGGATCATTCATTCAAGATCAACAAGGGCATTCGCCTGGCGCGCAGGCTGTTGCTGGAATTGGCCGAGCAAGGTGTGCCGGCGGGAGTCGAATTTCTTGACCTGATTTCGCCGCAGTACATGGCCGATCTGGTGTCCTGGGGCGCGATCGGCGCGCGCACCACGGAAAGCCAGGGACACCGCGAGCTGGCCTCGGGGCTGTCCTGCCCGGTGGGCTTCAAGAACGGCACCGGCGGCGCCATCAAGGTCGCAGTCGATGCCGTCGGCGCGGCGCATCACCAGCACAGCTTTCTGTCGCTGACCAAGGCCGGGCGCTCCGCCATTTTCGGCACCACCGGCAATCCCGATACCCACATTATCCTGCGTGGTGGCAGCAACGGACCCAACTACGACGCCGACAGCGTCGCCGCCGCGGTCGCGCTGCTGGAGCAGGCCAGCCTGCCGGGCCGGGTGATGGTCGACTTCTCGCACGCCAACAGCCGCAAGCAGCACAGGAAGCAGATCGAGGTCGGGCGCGATGTCGGCGGCCAGGTGGCCGCCGGTTCGCACGCCATTTTCGGCGCCATGATCGAGTCCCATCTCAAGGAAGGCAATCAGAAACTCATCCCGGGGCGCGAACCTGAATACGGCAAGTCAATCACCGACGCCTGCCTCAACTGGCCCGACACCGAAATCGTGTTGGAACACCTGGCGGAGGCCGTGCAATTGCGCCGCGAGCTGGCCAACGGCAACCATGATTAGCCCCGCTTCTGGAGCAGAACATGAGTGAAACAATCTTCAGCAAGATCATCAATCGCGAAATCGATGCCGATATTGTTTACGAGGATGACCTGTGCCTCGCCTTTCGCGACATTCAGCCGCAAGCGCCGCTGCATGTCCTGGTCATTCCCAAAAAGCCCATCGACATGCTCACCAATGCCGGCGACGAAGACCAGGCCCTGCTGGGGCACATGCTGCTCAAGGCGCGCGACATTGCCCGCGAGGAAGGCTATGCGGACTGCTGTCGCGTGGTGACCAATTGCGGCGCACAGGCGGATCAAACCGTCTTCCACCTGCATTTGCACGTGCTCGGCGGGCGTCGTTTTAGCTGGCCGCCGGGCTAGAAACGGGCATGAGGAGTCACCTTGGGCCGCCGCCATCAAACTCATTGATAACACGCAGCCCGGGCGCAGCTTGTATGGTGCTGAATGGATGCTGCTTTCGGTTCGCTATTGGCTGCGCAGATGATATACGCGCATGATATGCGCTAAAATAGGTTTTTTTGTCCACTTCTTAATATCGACCCGGCGCGCCCGCGCGGGGTGATCCAGCAGGTTTTTTTCATGAGTACGGTTGCCAAGCAAGCCACGCCTTCTTCCGCACACGCGGCATCTCCAGCGGCCGCCAAGGGCGAGGCCGAAAGCATGACCATCGAGGATGTGCAGGGGCGCGCCGATTCGCGCCACCTGGCGATCAACAAGGTCGGCATTCAGGATATCCGCCACCCGGTACGCATCAAGCAGCGCTGTGGCGGCGATCAGCAGACCGTGGCCACCTTCGGCATGTACGTGAACCTGCCGCACAATTTCAAGGGCACGCACATGTCGCGCTTCGTGGAGATCCTGAACGCGCATGAGCACCAGATCACGATTGCCTCGTTCCGGGAAATGCTGACGGAAATGACTGCGCGCCTGGAAGCCAGCAACGGTCACATCGAGATGGAATTCCCCTATTTCATCGAGAAACAGGCGCCCGTCAGCGGCGCTACCAGCGTCATGGACTATCAGGTGGTGTTCCACGGCGAGCGCCTGCAGGAGAAGAACGAGCTCAAGGTGGCCGTCAAGGTGCCGGTGACGACGCTGTGTCCGTGTTCGAAACAAATCTCCAAATACGGCGCCCACAACCAGCGTTCGCTGGTGACCATCACCGTGCGCGCAGATGAGTTCTTCTGGCTCGAGGAGCTGATCGACATCGCCGAATCGGAAGCCTCTTCCGAGCTGTACGGCATCCTCAAGCGCGTTGACGAGAAGGAAGTCACCGAGCGCGCCTATGACAACCCGAAATTCGTGGAAGACGTGGTGCGCGACATCGCCACACGGCTGAACGCCGACGAGCGCTTCCGCTGGTATTCGGTGGCCTCGGAAAACTTCGAAAGCATCCACAACCACTCGGCCTATGCCTTGATCGAACACGACAAGGACGCCCAGCCTGGCACAGCACCGGCCACAGCGTAGCCCGCGCACTGTCCATGCCCGGGCTCGGGCATGCGTTTGCCGGCGCGCCGGCTTTCAGCCAACATGGTGGCCCTACACTCTCGTTGAAGGTGCAGCATGCAAAGCGCAACAACTGACAATCGCATCTGGTCGGTTTATCTGTCCGGCGAGATCCACACCGACTGGCGTGACCAAATCGCGCAGGGCGCAGAAACGCGCGAGTTGCCGGTGGCCTTCGTCTCGCCGGTAACCGAGCATGACGCCAGCGACGCCGCCGGCGATGTGCTCGGCAAGCCCGAAGTCGGCTTTTGGCGCGATCATCAATCGGCGAAAATCAACGCCATGCGCATCCAGACCATGATCCGCAACTGTGATCTGGCAGTGGTGCGCTTCGGCGATCAATACAAACAATGGAACGCGGCCTTCGACGCCGGCTTCCTCGCCGCACTCGACAAGCCGTACATCACCCTGCACGGGCCGGACATCGTGCATCCGCTCAAGGAAGTGGATGCCGCCGCCATGGGCTGGGCGCAGACACCGGAACAGGTGGTGGACATCCTGGCCTACGTCACGACCCAGAAATAGCGGCTCGTTCAGATGTTGCTGCCAGGCCCCAATGTACGCGGGCCAGCAGGCGTATTGATGGTGGCTGCGAGATAAGGCGGTTCATTGCCGGACCAGCCGACGACTGGACGCGATTGCAGCGCAATCGACGCCAGCACGCCATGTACCCGCTCCGGTTCGGGATGATGCACTACCAGCTCCGCCAGCGAACAGCCGGCATCCGGCAGCTGCCGAGCCGGATGTGTCCCCGCTTGCCATTCGATCAGGCTCGGTGCGGCACCGCCGAGCGGCAGGGCACCATCGGCGCGGATCGTGATCTGCCAAGCCAGGTCACCGCGGGTCATTGGCTGAATAGTGCCGAAAACATCCGCCAGGTTCGCGGCGGCCGCGTGAATGTCGTCGCAGCGCGCCACCCAAGCGGCTAGTCGCGGTGGGCTGTCCGGGCGCAGCCGATCCAGGCCGAACCAGCGCGGCCAGGCGGGGCGGGGCGCGGCAGGATCCGGCGCAATCACTTCCAGGTAAGCCGCATCACCCAAGCGCAGCAGGCGGTTATGCGTGCCCATGCGCGGGTGCGCACCACCGGCGGCAAGGGTCACACCAAGACGCTGCTCGACCTGGTGCACCCCCGCATCCAGAGTCGGTGCGGTAATGACGATATGATCCAAATAAGAGGGCAAAATGAACTTTGCGTTTATGCGCTACGTCACGGCAACGGATTTTTCGAGATTGCGCGGCTGATCGACGTCCGTGCCCTTGGCCACGGCCACATGGTAGGCCAATAGTTGCAGCGGCAGCGTATAACAAATCGGTGCCAGCAGCGCATTGGTCCGTGGCGGCTCGATTACCGTCATGCTTTCACTCGTTGTCAGAGCCGCATGGTTGTCGGCGAAAACAAGAATCTGGCCTCCACGCGCGTTCACTTCCTGCAGCACTGCCTTGACCCGCTCCAGCCAGGCATCATGCGGCGCGACGGCAACCACCAGCATGTGCTCGTCGATCAGCGCCATCGGACCATGTCTCATTTCGCCACCGGCATAGGCTTCGGCATGCAGATAAGAAGTTTCCTTGAGTTTCAGCGCCCCCTCCATGGCGATCGGGTACATGGGCCCGCGACCGAGGAATAAGGCCTGCTGCTGGCTGGCAAATTTGTCGGCCTGGG
>DATGUT010000176.1:0-11425 GCA_035301185.1 Salinisphaeraceae bacterium | reverse complement strand
CTTGATCCTCTAAAGTCATTTGTTGGAATGAAGGCCATGTTTGAAAATATTCTAGTGGTCTGTGTTGGTAATATTTGCCGCAGTCCGACCGCCGAGTTGCTGCTGCGCCACTATTTGCCGGAGCTGCATGTCTCTTCCGCCGGCATCGGCGCGCTCTCTGGCAAAGGCATGGATAAAACCGCTCTTGACGTGGCCCGGCAACACGGCCTGGATGGCCGCAGGCATGTGGCCCGGCAAGTGGACAATGCCATGCTGCACGCGGCCGATCTCATTCTGGTTATGGAGCACGACCATATTGATGCGATTGCCAAGCATGCGCCGCAGGCATTGGGCCGTGTCATGCTGCTCGGCAAGTGGCTGCAAGAGCGCGAAATACCCGATCCTTACCGCCAGCAGCGCGCCGCTTTCGAGCACGTTTATCGATTGATCGATGACGCGGTCAGGGCTTGGCAGCCTTACTTGTACGCGGGTGAATAAGGCGACTCTGGCTTGGTCCGAGCCGCGGTTTTCCTGGCGCATGGATCGGCATATTGCCGCGCTTGCTTTATAATGCTGCCCGGATTCGGGCGACGAATGCGCGCGTGGGGGATCATGCGCACATGGTCGGGTTATCTGGTCCGGAGGTCGGGGGTTCTCATTCGATCCCAGGTTTGTGCAATGGCTGCTGGTCGCGGGCGATATATGACGTCGTGGCCAAACCACCTGCATGTTGCCGTGGCCGGCGCCGGGGATGCAATAGATGGCCTGCTCTCCATCCTGGTCCTGTTTTGGGACGTGAATTTGTATAAAAACGGACGTATGCATGCAAGCCAGCACAATTGATGCGCCGCGGCAATTTTCGGGCGATGAAGATGAAATCGATTTGCGCGAGTTGCTGGGCCTTCTGTGGGACAAGCGTTGGCTGATTGTTGTTGTTACGCTTTGCAGCGGCCTCATCAGTGTTGCCTATGCCCTGTTGGTCACGCCGATATATCAGGCCGATGCCATGGTGCAGGTGGAGCCGGAGCCCTCCTTTCCCGGCCTGGACAGCCTGGCTGCGATGGTCAGCGACACGGCACCGGCGGCGGATGCCGAGATCGCGCTGATGAAATCGCGCATGGTGGTCGGGCAGGTGGTGGACAAGCTGCAACTGGACATCAGTGTCGCACCGCACCGCCTGCCCGTTGTTGGCAATTTCATTGCTCGGCGCTATCAGCCGCAGAGCGAAGGTGCGGTGGCCGAGCCTTGGCTGGGCCTCAGCAGCTATGATTGGGGCGGGGCAGAGCTGGAGATTTTCCAGCTGGACGTGCCCAGGCAACTCATCGGCAGGAGTCTGCAGCTCGAAGTCATCGGGGACCACCGTTTCCGGCTTTATGATGATGACGGCAGGCTGCTGGTGGAAGGCCGCACCGGCCGGCCGGTCAGCGGACGCGGCGTGACCATTCAAGTGGCAACGCTGCGCGCCAATCCGGGAACAAGGTTCGATGTCGTGCGCAAGTCCCGCCTCAAGGCTGTTAAAAAAGTCCAGGCCGGCATCAACGCGGCCGAACAGGGCAAGGACACCGGCATCATCAATGTGCGCTATGAGGATGCCGATCCCGACAGGGCTGCAAACATCGTGGATGCCCTGGTGCAGCAATACGTGCTGCAAAACGTGGAACGGGCTTCCGCGGAAGCAGCCCAGCGTCTCGAATTCGTGCGCAGTAAACTGCCCGAAGTGCGGCACAGGGCAGAGCAGGCGGAAGAAGCCCTGGCCAGTTACCAGACGCAGGCAAGCACTGCCAACATGGAACTGAAAACCAAGGCGCTGCTGGATGAAATCGCCAGTGTTGAAGCCAGCATTTCCAAGCTCAAGCTGGAGCAGGCCGAAGTGCAGCAACGCTACACCGCCCGGCATCCGGTTTATCGGACGATGCTCAACCAGCTCAGCAGCCTACAGGAAAAAAAGGAGGCGCTGGAGCAGGAGGTGTCCGCGCTGCCGGAAACGCAGCAGCAGCTGTTGCGGCGGCACCTGGATGTCGAAGTCAATCGCGAACTCTACATAGCCATGCTGACCCAGGCGCAGCAACTCGATGTCGCTCGCGCCGGCACGATCGGCAGCGCACGCGTGATCGATGATGCCGTCGTGGACACCAGCCGGCCCGTCAAACCCAAGCGCAGCTTGATTGTGGCGCTGGGCCTGGTGCTGGGCGGCTTCCTGGCCGTCGGCTGGGTGCTGGTGCGGCAGATGTTCAATCGCGGCATCGAGGATCCGGCCGCAATCGAACAAATCGGCTTGCCGGTTTATGCATCGATCCCACTGAGTGCCTATCAGCGCGATGTGATCGTTCGCCGCAACAATAAAAAACGCCGCGCCACTGCTGGCAAATTGCATTTGCTGGCTGTCGAAGAGCCGGCCGACCTGGCGATCGAGGCGGTGCGCAGCCTGCGCACCAGCCTGCACTTTGCCATGCTGGAGGCGGATAACAACATCCTCATGATCTCCGGCGCCGGGCCCAACGCCGGCAAGAGCTTTGTCTCCACCAACCTGGCGGTTGTCATTGCGCAGACGGGGCAGCGCGTGCTCGTGGTGGATGCCGATCTGCGCAAGGGGTCTTTGCATCATGTCATGGGCAGCGGCACGGGCAAAAATGGCGATAATGATGATAATGGCGCCCATGGCCTGTCCAGCCTGCTGATTGGCAAGAGCGAGCTCGATGACACCATCCAGCACACTCCGGTCGAGGGCTTGGATTTCATTGCTCGCGGCCAGGTGCCGCCGAATCCATCCGAGCTGTTGATGCACGCCAATTGCACCGACCTGCTGCGCCAGATGTCGGCCCGTTACGATCTGGTGATTGTAGATACGCCGCCAATCCTGGCGGTCACGGATGCCGCCATCATTGGCAATCAGGCCGGCACCAGCTTGTTGGTGGCCCGTTTCGGCATCAGCCAGGCGCGCGAGATCGAGTTGGCCAAGCAGCGCTTTGAGCAGAACCGGGTGCACATCAAGGGCGCTATCTTCAACGCCATCGAAAAGCGCGCCAACGGTTATTACGGTTATGGCTATTATGATTACAGCAGCGCCGGAACCTGATGGCCGCAGATGCGCTTCCCTGCCATGATGCGCGCATGCGGCAATAATCGCCGTGGCTCGGGCCAGCAACACGGGCGAGAGCCTCGCCTGCACGGCAGCGAGGTCTTGCCGGTGATAATGAAACTTGATTATGCATGCAACTCAGCCACCCGCTCTGGAGCCTGTTGTTTCGCCTTGGAGGGGGGCTGTGCCAAAATGGCAAGCTGCGCCCGTCATCTCGACTGGAGGGAGCTTGCGACCGCAATGGAGAGATCTTCTTTACTTCGCCACCGGGCATCGAGATTTCTCCACTCGCTTCGCTCGGTCGAAATGACAGTAGACTTCACTCGCTTCGCTCGGTCGAAAATGACAGTAGACTCCACTCACTTCGCTCGGTCGCAATGACAACAGGCCCCATTCGCTCCGCTTCGGTCGGAATAACTGTAGTGTGCGTCATTCCGAGCGCAGTCGAGGAATCTCCCGAGCAAAAGCCCCAACCACGTGAGATTCCTCCACTGCGCGCTCTGGTCGGAATGACAGGGCTTTTGCGCGCTACGCGCTCTGGTCGGAATGATAGGGCTTTTGCGCTTCGCCCCCGGGTCGGCATGAGAAGATTTTTATGTGCTTCGCACTCCGGTGGAAATAACAAGCCCATTTTCGCGTAGCTGGGACAGATACATAATCAGGCAATGAAAATATGCGTTAGCCTCGGCTGCGCGTACAATGGCGAGCAGCAAACAAGCAGCCGCTCCTGCGGCAGTCCATCCGGCTCTGGGCCGGCGCAACAAAACAGCTAACAAGACGTGGCATGATGGATTTGGATATACAACAAGCAAGGCTGGCAGTGGTTGGCCTGGGTTATGTGGGTCTGCCGCTGGCGGTGGAATTCGGCAAGCATCGCCCGGTGATCGGCTTCGATATCAAGCACGAACGCATTGCCGAGTTGCAGGCAGGGCGCGACACGACACTGGAAGTGGATGATGCGGAGCTCGCTGCGGCGAAGGGGCTCGAATTCACGACCGATAGCGCGGCGCTGCAGAACTGCAATGTCTACATTGTCACTGTGCCCACGCCGGTGGACGTGCATCGGCGTCCGGATCTGACATGGCTGCTGGCCGCCTCCGAACTGATCGGCCACACGCTGCGTCCGGGTGATATCGTCATCTACGAGTCGACCGTTTATCCCGGTGCCACCGAAGAGGACTGCGTGCCGGTGCTGGAGGCGGCCTCGGGGCTGACCTTCAATCAGGATTTTTTTGTCGGCTATAGTCCCGAGCGCATCAATCCCGGCGACAAGGAACATCGCGTCGCCACTATCCGCAAGGTCACCGCCGGCTCGACACCAGAGGTGGCGGACAAGGTTGATGCGCTGTATGCCAGCATCGTGACTGCTGGCACGCACAAGGCGCCGAGCATCAAGGTGGCGGAAGCGGCCAAAGTCATCGAAAACACCCAGCGCGACCTCAACATCGCCCTGGTCAACGATCTGGCGATGCTGTTCAACAAGCTTGGCATCGACACGCACGATGTGCTGGAGGCCGCCGGCACCAAATGGAATTTCCTGCCGTTCAGGCCGGGCCTGGTGGGTGGCCATTGCATTGGCGTCGATCCCTATTATCTCACCCAGAAGGCGCAGCAGGTGGGTCATCATCCGGATGTCATTCTGGCCGGCAGGCGCACCAACGATGGCATGGGCCGCTTCATCGCCTCGCAGACCATCCGCCTCATGCTGCGCAAGGGCATCAATCCGGTGCGCGGGCGGGTGCTTGTGCTGGGTCTTGCCTTCAAGGAAAACTGCCCGGATCTGCGCAATTCGCGGGTCATCGACATCATTGACACGCTCGCCGAGGACAAGATGCAGGTGGATGTCTACGATCCCTGGGTCAACCCGGCGGAGGCGCAGCAAATATTCGGCCTCACGCTGCTGCAACAGCCGCAGCCGGGCAGCTACGATGCCATCATTCTCGCCGTTGGCCATCGGCAATTCGTGCAGCAGGACAGCCTCGATGTGCGCGCCCTGGGGAAGCCGGATGCCGTGGTTTATGACGTAAAGTCCGTCCTGCCAAAGGATTTGGTGGATGGCAGACTGTGATTCGGGGCACCACTATTCAGACGGGGCAGGCAGCCGGGCTGGCAGATACGGGCCGGTTGGCGCTGGTCGTCGTTTTTGATCCGGCGCTACCAATTTGAGGAGGGCATGAGCAAGACAATGCAGATTCTGGTTACCGGCACCGCCGGCTTCATCGGCTCCCATGTCGCACAAAGGCTGTTGCAGCGCGGTGATGCGGTCATCGGCCTCGACAATCTCAGCGATTATTACGATGTCGAGCTGAAAAAGGCGCGCCTGGCGCAATTTGCCGATCATCCCGCATATACACACGTCCATGCGGATCTCGCCGATCGCGCCGCGTTGGAGGAGCTGTTTGCAAGCCACAAGCCGGCGCGCGTCGTCCACCTGGCGGCTCAGGCCGGCGTGCGTTATGCGGCCAAAAACCCGCATGTCTACGTGGCCAGCAACGTCACCGGTTTTCTGCATGTGCTGGAAGGCTGTCGGCAACATGGAGTCGAACATCTCGTGTTTGCCTCCACCAGTTCCATTTACGGCGCCAATACGCAGATGCCTTTCTCCGAGCATCAGCCGACTGCCCATCCGCTCACTCTGTACGCCGCCACCAAAAAAGCCAACGAGGCGATGGCGCACAATTACGCCCATCTCTACAACTTCCCCTGCACGGGCCTGCGCTTCTTCACCGTGTACGGCCCCTGGGGGCGCCCGGACATGGCGTTGTTCCTGTTCACCAAGGCGATTCTTGCCGGCGAGCCGATCAAGGTATTCAACCATGGCCATCATCGGCGCAGCTTCACTTATATCGACGATGTTGTGGAAGGCGTGGTGCGCACGCTTGATGCGCCGCCGCAAAAGAACCCGCACTGGCGCGGCGATGCGCCAGATCCGGCCAGCAGTGGGGTCGCTCCATACCGGTTGTTCAATATCGGCAACGAACAAACCGTGGAATTGCTGCGCTATATCGAAGTGCTGGAACAGTGTCTTGGCCGCAAGGCGAAAATGGATTTGTTGCCGCTGCAGCCTGGTGATGTGCCGGATACCGAGGCCGATGTCTCGGCGCTGGCCGCTGCGGTGGGGTATCGGCCGCAGGTGGCCGTGGAAGAAGGCGTCAAACGCTTTGTCGATTGGTACAAGAGCTACTACCAGATGGGGGCATGAGGCGGCTGCACCCATGACCATGCCGCTGCTGCGCTGTCGCCATTCGGACAACATGCCGGCGCTCTCTGGCGCATGACATACGAAATCCTGTTCACGTTTGCCGTCGTGCTCAGCGTGGTGGCCGCGCTGGCCAGCAATCGCCTGCCTGCCGATGTGATCATGGTGGGTGCCATGGTGGCCGTGATGCTGGGCGGCATCATCACCCCCAGGCAGGCACTGATCGGCTTTTCCAACCCCGGCATGATGACGATTGCCGTGCTGTATGTCGTCGCCGCCGCGCTGCGCGACACGGGTGCCATTTACTGGGTGGCGCACAAACTGCTGGGGCGTCCGCAATCCCATCGCGGCAGTCTGGCGCGCCTGATCCTGCCCACCGGTCTGCTCAGCGCCTTTCTCAATAACACGACTGTGGTGGCAATGATGATACCGGCGGTGCAGGAATGGGCCCAGCGCCTGCGCCTGCCGGCTTCCAAGCTGCTTCTGCCGCTCAGTTATGCCGCCATCATCGGCGGCACCTGCACCCTGATCGGCACCAGTACCAATCTGGTGGTCAATGGCCTGATGCTGGAATACGGCCTGCCCGGGTTGTCCATGTTCGATCTGACTTGGGTGGGCCTGCCGCTACTCGTTGCCGGCGCGCTCTTCATGATTCTGTTCGGCCGCCACCTGTTGCCGGAGCGCGAGGGGCTGGTGCAGCAACTGGAAAGCGCGCGCGAATATCATGTGGAGATGGCGCTTCCGGCCGGCAGCCCGTTGCACAACAAGACCATCCAGCAAGCCGGGCTGCGCAACCTCAACCATGGTTATCTGACCGAAATCGAACGCGACGGCCGTCTGCACACGGCAGTCGGCTCGGACATGCAGCTGCAGGCTGGCGACAAGCTCGGATTCATCGGCGCGCCGCAGTGCGCGGCCGAGCTGCAACGCATCCACGGTATCGCACCCGCTGATGACGCGGCCAGGAAACTGCGCCTGAACAACCACCAGCGCAGGCTGGTGGAAGTGGTTATCGGCCCGGAATTTCCCGCCCTGGGGCAGAGCGTCAAGCAAAGCAGCTTTCGCTCCCGCTATCAGGCGGCGATTCTCAGCGTCAGCCGCGGCGGCAGGCGCTTGCCGGGCAAGCTGGGCGAAATCGAGCTGCGCAGCGGCGATACCCTGTTGCTGGAAACCGGCGAAAGCTTTTTGACGCAATATCGCTATCGGCGCGACTTCCTGCTGGTCAGCCCGTTGAGCGACTCCACGCCGCCGGATTTCGGCAGGGCGCCGCTGGCGGTTGCGATTCTGCTGTTCATGGTCGTGATCAATGTGCTTGGCTGGCTGGATGTATTGCAGGCGGCCTTTCTGGCTGCAGGCCTGCTGCTTGTGACCGGCTGCGTGACGATCAACCGCGCGCGCCAGAACGTCAGCGTCAATCTGTCGGTGCTGATCGTCATTGGCGCCTCCTTTGGGCTTGGTGCCGCCATCGAGCACAGCGGCGCTGCCGCATGGCTGGTGCAGCATCTGTTCGGCGACATGCAACAACTGCCTTGGCTGGCGCTGATCGGCGTGTACCTGATGACGATTCTGTTCACGGAGCTGATCACCAACAATGCCGCTGCTGTTCTGCTGTTTCCCGTCGCCACCGGTGTTGCCCAGCAGCTCGGCGTCAGCCCCATGCCGTACATCATGGCCGTCATGTTCGCGGCCAGTGCCAGCTTTCTAACTCCGATTGGCTACCAAACCAATCTCATGGTCATGGGACCGGGCGGTTATCGCCCGCTCGATTATCTGCGCTTTGGCCTGCCCATGACGCTCGTCGTCGGCAGTATCAGCACGACGCTCATTCCGCTTGTGTGGTCATTTTAGACATGTATTGTAGTGCGGGGACAGTCGTGAAAATGGTAAGCTGGTCATTTGTTTAATGTCTATTTGCATACCTGCAACAGGATTCGGCATGGCAGAAACAGGCAGTCTGGCGCGCTCCTCTCATCTCAAGCGCCTGGAAACCGAGGCCATTCACATCATGCGCGAGGTGGCGGCGCAGTTTGCTGACCCGGTCATGCTGTATTCGGTGGGCAAGGACTCCTCGGTACTCCTGCATCTGTTGCAAAAGGCGTTTTACCCCGCACGGCCACCCATTCCCATCATGCATGTGGATACGAAGTGGAAGTTCCAGGAGATGATCCGTTTTCGCGATCGCCGCGCTCGGGAAACCGGCGTCAAGCTTATCGTGTACACCAATCCGGAAGGCGTGCAGCAGGGTATTAATCCGTTTACGCATGGCGCCACCGTGCATACCGACATCATGAAAACGCAGGCGCTCAAGCAGGCGCTGGACAAATACCGCTTCGATGCCGCCATTGGCGGCGCGCGCCGCGATGAGGAAAAGTCGCGGGCCAAGGAGCGCATCTTTTCCTTTCGCAATGCAAAGCATCGCTGGGATCCAAAAAAACAGCGGCCCGAGCTGTGGGATTTGTACAACACCCGCATTCACAAGGGCGAGAGCGTGCGCGTGTTTCCACTCTCGAACTGGACCGAACTCGACATCTGGCTCTATATTTATCGCGAAAACATTCAGGTGCCTTCGCTCTACCTGGCCGCCGAGCGGCCCGTCGTGGAACGTGATGGCACCCTGATAATGGTCGATGACGAGCGCATGCCGCTGAGTGCCGGCGAAGTCCCGCAAATGCGCAAGGTGCGGTTTCGCACCCTGGGTTGCTATCCGCTCACCGGCGCCATCGAATCCGAAGCCGATACCCTGCCCAAGGTCATTCAGGAAATGCTGGTAACCCATACCTCCGAGCGCCAGGGCCGGGTCATCGACCACGACGAATCCGCGTCGATGGAAAAGAAGAAGCAGGAAGGCTATTTTTAAGGTTATATATGATGCTGTTTGCAACTGATCCCCGCTCGTGCAGCAAGTGTGCGAGCGCTAATGACGTCGTCACTCTGCACGTAGCTGCAGGGTCCTGTTCTGTTACTGCAAGGCGGTGATTCCATGAGTTATTTGCAGGCTGATGACATGACACAAATGGACCAGGCGACTACGGCGATTGAGGCCTATCTGCAGCAGCACGAAACCAAGACCCTGCTGCGCCTGCTTACCTGCGGCAGCGTCGACGATGGCAAAAGCACGCTGCTGGGGCGCCTGCTCTACGATACCCAGCTGCTGTTTGAGGATCAGCTGGCGACGCTGCGCGGCGACAGCCAGCGCCACGGCACCCAGGATGGCGAGTTGGATTTTGCCTTGTTGGTCGATGGCCTGGCTGCCGAGCGCGAGCAGGGCATTACCATCGACGTGGCGTATCGCTTCTTTGCCACCGAACAGCGCAAGTTCATTGTGGCCGACTGCCCCGGCCACGAGCAATACACCCGCAACATGGCCACCGGTGCATCCACTGCCGATCTGGCCGTGGTGCTGGTTGATGCCCGCAGGGGGCTGTTGACGCAAACCCGGCGTCACACCTGGATTTGCGGCCTGCTCGGCATTCGTCACGTCGTGCTCGCGGTCAACAAAATGGATCTGGTGGACTATCGCGAAGATGACTTTCGCGCCATTGCCGCCGAGTATCAGACCCTGGCCGAGCAAATGGGCATTGCCCACGTCATGGCCATCCCGCTGTCGGCCATCAATGGCGACAACGTCAGCGCCAATTCGGCTGCCACAGCCTGGTATGACGGTCCCAGCCTGCTTGAGCATCTGGAAAACGTGGCCGTTGAATCGCCCGCCAGTCAGCTCGGCTTTCGCATGCCGGTACAATGGGTTTGTCGCCCGGATCATGGTTTTCGCGGCTACGCCGGACAGGTTGCCGCCGGCGTTGTCGAACCTGGTGACGAAGTCGTCATCCTGCCTGCAGGCGTGCGCTCGCATGTAGAGCGCATTGTGACCGCCGATGGCGATCGCCGCGAAGCACGGCAAGGCGACGCAATCACGCTCACGATAACCGATGAGCGCGACATCAGCCGTGGCGACATTATTGCCACCACCGGCAGTCCGCCCCAGGTTGCGGACCAATTCGCTGCGCATCTTTTGTGGATGGACGATACAGCCTTGCTCCCGGGGCGCAATTATTGGTTGAAAATCGGCACCCGCACGGTTACCGCCCAGATTACCGAAATCAAGCACAAGCTGGATGTGAATACACAGGAGCGGCTATCAGCCAAGCGCCTGGAATTGAATGAAGTGGGTTACTGCAACCTGAGCCTCGACCAGGCGATTGCCTTTGATGCCTACCAGCAGTGCCGGGAACTGGGTGCCTTCATTCTCATCGACCGGCAAAGCAATGCCACGGCCGGCGCCGGGACGCTCGCCTTCGCCCTGCGCCGCGCCGACAACATTCATTGGCAGCATTTGGATGTTGATCGAGATGCGCGCGCGCACATCAAAGGGCAGAACCCCGCCTGCCTGTGGTTCACTGGTTTGTCCGGCTCGGGCAAATCCACCATTGCCAATCGCGTGGAGAAGCGTCTGCACGCCTTGGGGTATCACACGTTCCTGCTGGATGGTGACAACGTCCGCCACGGCCTCAATCGTGATCTTGGCTTTACCGCGGAGGATCGCGTGGAGAACATCCGCCGCGTGGCCGAAGTCGCGCGCCTGATGACCGATGCCGGCCTGATCGTGCTGGTCAGCTTCATCAGCCCATTCCGCAGTGAGCGCCAGATGGCGCGCCAGCTGTTCGACGAAGGCGCATTCCACGAGATATTCGTCGAAACGCCGCTGGCAGTGTGCGAGCAGCGCGACGTGAAAGGGCTGTACGCCAAGGCGCGCAGTGGCGACATACCCAACTTCACCGGCATCAACTCACCATACGAGGCGCCTGAAGCGCCGGAGTTGCATCTGCAGACCATGGCCATGGATGCAGATGCGCTTGCGCAGCAGATAGTCGATAGGGTGCTTGCCTGAACGCGCGCATTGGTGCGCAGCGAAAGCCGGCAGCAAGGCCATGGCTTGCGCATGAGCGCCACCGGTTACGATTTGATCTGCAGCGCCTGCAGCACGAAAAATGCGCCTTTGCGGCGCATGGCTCGGCCGGCGCAGGCCATTAACGGCTGCGGTAGGTGATGCGCCCCTTGGTCAGGTCGTAAGGGGTGATTTGCACGGTCACTGTGTCACCGCGCAGGATGCGGATGTAGTGCTTGCGCATCTTGCCGGAAATGTGCGCGGTCACAATGTGGCCGTTTTC
>DATGUT010000175.1:0-8506 GCA_035301185.1 Salinisphaeraceae bacterium | reverse complement strand
GATGCGATCACCATTGTCGACGCCGGCCGGCACCTTGACCGACAGCGTCTTGCTGGTCTGCACCCGACCCTGGCCGCGGCACTTCTTGCACGGATCGCGCACCACCTTGCCCTCGCCGCGGCAATCGGGGCAAGTCTGCTGGATGGACAGAAAGCCCTGCTGCAGGCGCACCTGGCCGCTGCCTTTACAGGTCGGGCACTCATCCACGGAAGAACCGGGCTCCGCACCCGAGCCGTGACAGGCATCGCACTCCTCCAGCGTGGGGATGCGCAACTGCACCGTATCACCGCTGATGGCCGTTTCCAGATCCAGGTCCAGGTCATAGCGCAAATCGGCGCCGCGACTGGGCCCGCCCCGGCGTCCACCCATGCCACCGCCAAAGATGTCGGAGAAAATATCACCGAAGATATCGCCGAAACCGCCGGCGCCCGCGCCGCCGGGCCGCCCGCCCATGCCGCCGAGGCCGGCGTGGCCGAATTGATCGTAGGCCGCGCGCTTCTGCTCGTCGGAGAGCACTTCATAAGCTTCGGATGCTTCCTTGAAGCGTGCTTCGGCCTGGGCATCATCCGGATTGCGGTCCGGGTGGTTCTTCATCGCCAGACGCCGATAAGCCTTCTTGATCTCGTCCGTCGATGCGCTCTTCGCCACACCCAGAACTTCGTAGTAATCTCGTTTCGCCATACCTGCTCTCAAGCAAAAAGGCCGGAGCAACGCTTACCGCTACCCCGGCTCTTTGGGTCGTGCAACAAAACCGCCGTTACGCGTTGGTGCCCGATTTCTTCTCGTCGTCCTTGACCTCTTCGAAGTCGGCATCCACGACGTCGTCGTCACTCGCAGAGGATGCCGTCGAAGCACCACCCGACTCACCGCCTTGGCCGCTGTCGCCGGCCTGGCTGTAGACTTTTTCCATGACCGGTGCCGAAGCTTCGGTCAGCTTCTGCGTTTTCTCCTCAATGGCGGCCTTGTCGTCACTTTCGAGCGCTTCGCGCAGTTCCTTGATGGCGGCCTCGATCGGCTGCTTCTCATCGTCGCTGATCTTGTCGCCAAGATCACGCATGGCCTTTTCAACGCCGTGAATCATGGCGTCGCCCTGGTTGCGTGCTTCCACCAGCTCGTTGAACCTGGCGTCTTCCTCGGCGTGCTCTTCGGCGTCCTTGACCATGCGTTCGATTTCATCGTCGGACAGGCCCGAAGAAGCCTTGATCACGATCGACTGCTCCTTGCCGGTGGCCTTGTCCTTGGCCGCCACGTTGAGAATGCCGTTGGCATCGATGTCGAACGTGACTTCGATCTGTGGCGTGCCGCGCGGCGCCGGCGGAATGTCGGACAGATCGAAGCGGCCCAGCGACTTGTTGCCGGAAGCCTGCTCGCGCTCGCCCTGGAGCACATGCACGGTAACGGCCGGCTGGTTGTCTTCGGCGGTCGAGAACACTTCCGACTTGCGCGTCGGGATGGTGGTGTTCTTGTCGATCAGTTTGGTCATCTTGCCGCCCAGGGTCTCGATGCCCAGGCTGAGCGGCGTCACGTCCAGCAGCAACACGTCCTTGGTGTCGCCGGCCAGCACCGAACCCTGGATCGCGGCGCCCATGGCCACGGCCTCGTCCGGGTTGACGTCCTTGCGCGCTTCCTTGCCGAAGAAGCTCTTGACCGCTTCCTGCACGGCCGGCATGCGCGTCTGGCCACCAACCAGGATCACGTCGTCGATGTCGCTGGCCTTCATGCCGGCGTCCTTGAGCGCTGTGCGGCAGGGATCGATCGTGCGCGCGACCAGATCCTCGACCAGCGATTCCAGCTTGGCCCGGGTGATCTTCATGTTCAGGTGCTTGGGCCCGGACTGATCGGCGGTCACATACGGCAGGTTGATTTCGGTCTGCTGCGTGGACGACAGCTCGATCTTGGCCTTTTCGGCGGCTTCCTTGAGCCGCTGCAGGGCCAGCTTGTCCTGGCGCAGGTCGACACCTTGCTCCTTCTGGAACTCCTCGGCGATGTAGTCGATCAGCTTCATGTCGAAGTCTTCGCCACCGAGGAAGGTGTCGCCGTTGGTGGCATGCACTTCGAACTGATGCTCACCGTCGATCTCCGCGACTTCGATGATGGACACGTCGAAGGTGCCGCCGCCGAGGTCGTAGACGGCGATTTTCTTGTCGCCGGTCTTCTTGTCCATGCCGTAGGCCAGCGCCGCCGCGGTCGGCTCGTTGATGATGCGCTTGACCTCGAGCCCGGCGATGCGCCCGGCGTCCTTGGTCGCCTGGCGCTGCGAGTCGTTGAAGTAGGCCGGCACGGTGATCACCGCTTCCGTAACCTGCGCGCCGAGATAATCCTCGGCCGTGCTCTTCATCTTTTGCAGCACTTTGGCGGAGACTTCCGGTGGCGCCATCTTGTTGCCACGCGCTTCCACCCAGGCGTCGCCATTGTCGGCCTTGACGATGTTGAACGGCACGATGGCGCGATCCTTCTGCGTGGTCGGGTCGTCAAACGTGCGCCCGATCAGGCGTTTGATCGCGTACAGCGTGTCCGTTGGATTGGTGACCGCCTGACGCTTGGCCGGACGCCCGACCAGCGTCTGCTCGTCGTCGGTAAACGCGACCACGCTTGGCGTGGTGCGCTCGCCTTCGGCGTTTTCGATGACCCGCGGCTGGTCGCCATCCAGTACGGCGACACACGAATTCGTGGTGCCCAGATCAATACCTATGATTTTGCCCATGATTACCTCTACCCTGTTCTGTGCGCCGCCCTGCGGCGTTCAATCAATATGTTGTGCCTTAACAGCTGACTGTTACTGATTTGGGGTGAAACACGCCGGATTCAAGCTTTCTGCGGCATGAATTCATGCCGTGCGGCAAGCGCGACGTGCACCAGATCGGTTCCTCAGGCCGGCGCCTTGGCCACGACCACCATGGCCGCCCGCAATACCCGACCGTTGAGCGTGTAGCCCTTTTGCATGACCGAGACGACTGTGTTCGCCGCCTGGGCCTCGGTTTCGTGGGTGGAAACCGCTTCGTGCAACTCGGGGTTGAACACCTCGCCTTGCGGGTCGACCACCTCGATGCCGAATTTTTCCATGGCCGTGGCCAGCATGCGATTGGTCAGCTCCATGCCTTCGGCCAGCTTGGCGGGATCCGCCTGTTCCTGCTCGCTCGCCGCCAGCCCCATTTCCAGGCTGTCGCGCACCGCCAGCAGTTCAGTGGCGAATTTCTCCAGCGCGAACTTGCGCGCGGCTTCGGTTTCGCGTTGCGCGCGCTTGCGGATGTTGTCGGCCTCGGCCGCGGCCCGCAGCGCCTGATCGCGATTGGCCTCGGCCTCCTGCTGCGCCTGCTGCAGTGCCTCGCGCAGGGTTGCGATCTCGTCATCCTTTGCGGACGCGGCCGCCTCATCCTCATTTTGCGGTGGTTCGCCAGCTTGCGCTTGCTGTGGGCGCGCTGCTTCCTCTGCAGGTGCTGCATCCTGCGCTGGCGGCGTCGGGCCTGCCGCCTGCCGGGCCGCGCTGTCCGTGGCGGCCGCTGCCGGCGACTGCCCGTCGTCCGGAAGTTCGGTTTCTTTCTGGTGCATAAATTCCCCGTTGTGTTGGGCGTAACGGCACTGGCCAGGCCAGCCGTCATATGTTCAAGCTGAATCTCGGCGAATGATTGGGCTGCCCAGAGACTTTTCAAGTGATGACATTGGCAACGCGGCATTGAAATTATCCGGCAACAAGTGAATGCTTACACCTACCAATTGTTCATTCGGGCATGCATGCCACTCACTTTCTCCCGCATCGGCATCCTCGCACGCAACAATGACGCACGCGTGGAACAGACCTTGCGGCCGCTCATTGCACATTTGCTGCTGCGCGGCGCGCAGGTATTCGTGGAAGACGAATTGCGCCTGGAGGTTGCGCAAACCACGAGCTGCTCGCGCACTGATATCGGCCGCCAATGCGATCTCGTGGTCGCAGTCGGTGGCGACGGCACCCTGCTCGCCGCCAGCCGTGCGGTGGCCGAAACGCAAACGCCGCTGTTGGGCGTGAACCTGGGCCGACTCGGTTTTTTAACCGACGTCTTGCCCGAGGACATGCGTGCGGCGCTGGATCATATCCTGGCCGGCGAGTTCATCAAGAAGCTGCGTCTGCGCCTCAGCGCCCACATCGTGCGCGCCAATGGCGACGATGATGGCGAAAACTTCCACGCGCTCAATGAATGCGTGATCCGCAACCAGGAATTTGCGCGCATCCTGGACTTCGACACCTACATGAACGACAGCTTCATCAGCCATCATCGCGCCGACGGCATTGTCGTCGCCACACCCACCGGCTCCACCGCCTATGCCCTCTCGGGCGGTGGCCCGGTGGTGCATCCGGAGCTGCCCGCCCTGGCCCTGGTGCCCATTTGCCCGCACATGCTCTCGGATCGACCGCTGCTGGTGGCCGCCAACCAGCGCCTCGAAGTGCGCATCAGCGCAGCTCCGGACAGCATCGCTCTGTTTACCGCCGATGGCCAGCTCACGCGGGCGCTGGCGCCCGGCGATCGCGTCTTGATCGAGCGCGCCCAACATGATCTGATCCTGATTCACCCTCCGGACTATGATTATTTTCATATCCTGCGCCACAAGCTGGGCTGGGGCCGCGAGCAGGACACCTCCCGGTCCGGATAACGTCTGTACGCATGCTGCTTAGCCTGTCCATTCGCAACTTCGCCATCATCAGTTCGTTGGAAGTGGAATTTGCCGCCGGCATGACCGTGCTTACTGGCGAAACCGGCGCCGGCAAATCGATCCTGGTGGATGCGCTGAACCTGATCCTCGGCGATCGCGCCGATGCGCTGGTCATCCGCGATGGCTGCGAGCGCGCCGACCTCAGCGCCAGCTTCGACCTGCACGACGCGCCGGCAGCCGCGGCCTGGCTGGCCGAGCATGCGCTGGAAAGCGATGGCGAGTGCATCATCCGCCGCCTGGTGGCGCGCGCGGGGCGCAGTCGCTGCTGGATCAACGGCCACCCGGTGCCGGCACGCGAGCTGCGGGCGCTCGGCGAGCAACTGGTGAACATCCACGGCCAACACGCGCACCAGGCGCTGCTGCGCAGCGCAACCCAGCGCGCACTCGTGGATGAATTCGGCGGCCACGAACAATTGCTGGCGGCTGCTGCCGCTGCCGCGGCAGCGTTGCGCGCCACTGCCGAGCAGATTGCCGCCATCGAACAGATCGATGCCAGCGGTGCCCTGCGCAGCGACCTGTTGCGCTACCAGGTGGATGAATTGCAGGCGCTGGGCCTGGCGGCGGGCGAATACGAAGCCATCGTCGACGAGCACAAGCGGCTGGCGAGCGCCGAGCATTTGATCGCCCAGGGCCAGCGCATCCATAGCCTGCTGCAGGAATCTGAAGATAACGCGGTGATCGATCAACTGGGCCTGGCGGAGCGCCTGCTGGCTGAGCTGATCGACATCGATTCCACGTTTGCGCCGGTCGCAGAAATGCTGACCGACGCCCGCATCCAGGCGCAGGAAGCGGCCGCTACGCTGCGCCAGCACGTGGATACACTGGAGCTTGATCCCGAGCGCTTTGCGGAGCTGGAAGCACGCCTCGGCAGCATTCAGGATTTGGCGCGCAAGCACCAGGTGGCGCCGGCCGAGCTGCCCGCATTGAACGAGCGCCTGGCGGCTGAACTGGCGGAGCTGGAAAACGCCGGCCAACGCCTGCAGGTATTAAAGGAACAGCAAACAATGCAACTGCAGGCCTACCGCGACGCTGCGGCCGAACTCAGCGCCGCCCGCGTCGCCGCTGCCAGCCGCCTGGATGCGAAAGTCACCAAGATCCTGCGCACGCTCGGCATGGCCAAGGGCGAGCTGCAAATCGACGTGACCCACGATGCAGAAGCCACGCCTGGGCCGCTGGGTACAGATCACGTCACTTATTTGTTCAGCGCCAATCCCGGCCAGGCCGCGCGGGCCCTGGAGCGCGTCGCCTCCGGTGGTGAGCTCTCTCGCATCAGCCTGGCAATCGAAGTCGTGACGGCCAGCACCACGCGCGCGCCGACGCTGGTGTTCGACGAAGTCGACACCGGCATCGGCGGCGGTGTGGCCGAAATCGTCGGGCGCCAGCTGCGCCAGCTCGGCGCCAGCGGGCAAACCCTGTGCGTCACTCATTTGCCGCAGGTGGCGGCGCTGGCAGAAAATCACTTGCGCGTGGACAAACAGGTGGCCGCGGGCCAGACCTCGACCCGGGTAACCCAGCTGGATGACGTCAGTCGCGTCGAAGAGCTGGCGCGCATGCTGGGCGGCGTCGACATCAGCGCGCAAACCCTGGCCCACGCCCAGGACATGTTGCAGCGTGCAGCGCCGGTTGGCGCCGAGTAAGACACTGCCGTATTATGCGACGCTGACAAACAAATTTTCGCCGCCATGCGGCATTCCCCATGATCTGTTTCCAAGCTTGTGCAGCAGGCCACCAACCGCGCCCTTCATGCCATGCAATGGCGCATAGAAATCCGCGGGCCAATGCGCACAAGCACACATAAATGAAGACAATTCATGCGCATACTAACCATCTTACTGCTCATCCTCGGCCTGACTGCCTGCGGGCTCTATTACCGCGTACCGGTACGCCAGGGCAATGTTTTGAACCCCGAGGCCGTCGCCCGACTCGAACCCGGCATGACCAAGGAGCAGGTGCGCCACATCATGGGCACATCGCTGGTAAGCGGCGGTTTCACCGCCAATCGCTGGGATTACGTGTTCTACTACCGTGATCCGCGCGCACACGTGCGCCAAAGCGTCATCAAACTGTACTTCACCAACGGCCGCCTGAGCGACATTGAAGGCGATCAAGAGTATCTGCGCCAGGACAGCAGCGGGCACATCACGACTGCCAGCAACGGTTAGGATTCAGCCAAGCAGCAGAGTCTCAGCCGGCGGGGGCAGTCACGAGATGCTGCGACTGCGCGCAGCATGACGGATTAGATAAAGAACATGTCCTCCTGCGCCAGCGGGCGCAGCGGGTGCCATCCAGGATTGCGAGCAAACACACGAGCACAAAGTGCCGCGGCTTCAGGAGCGTTGCGCCTGCGCCCGGCGTCGGCGGCGCTGCTTTGGGTCGGCGATCAGCGGGCGATACAATTCCAGGCGCTCGCCGCGCTGCATGACATGATCGCGCGCCACCTTGCGCCCGTACACGCCAAGCTGTGCCACGGGTTCCGGAATTTCGTCGAGCAGGCCCGAGCGCGCCAGTACTTCGCCCGCGGTTGCGCCGGGCGTCACTTCCACCTGGCGCCGCCAGGCCTGCTCCGGCAATGCATACACCACTTCGATCTTCATTGCGTGTGCACCTCTCAAGAACCCCACAGCCACTGTACAACAGCGACGCCGCCCAGAGAATAAAACAGCACCAGAACCAGCGCCACGCGTGTGGGATAACGCAGCGAGCCATGCCACAAGACAAAACCCAAGCGCCCCAGCCGGCGCGGAGACAGGCGCCAGGCATGACGCAGCCGCTGCAGGGAGAGCACCCGGCCCAGCAGGACACAGAACATGAGTCCAATGGCAGGCAGGATGGCATCGGTGGCGAGCAGCAACAAACCGTCAAACAGATTGAAACCGTGCCAGCCAAGTCCCGGCAGGCTGAAGGACAACAGGCCGAGCAAGCCCAGCAGCCACACAACGACGCCGGCATACAGGCTGGCACGCAGGCGGGTGATTCGCAGGCGACATTGCAACAAGCGCGCCACCGGCTCGAACAGACCAATGGCCGCAGCCAGGCCCAGCAATGCGATCAGCACATAAAACAAGGTGATCAGCCAAGCTGGCTCGAGCACGGCCGGAATGACGACAAACAACTGCCCCAGGCCCTGCTCCAACAGTATCGTGGCATCGCCGAGCAGGATGACCAGCGCCAGCGCCACAAGCAGCGATGCCACCAGATTGAGCACGAGCACCGCCCACGCCAGACGCACGACCGCGGCCCTTTCCGGCAGATAACTGCCCAACGCCACGATAACACCAGTGCCGATGCTCAGAGTAAAAAAGGCCTGGTAAAACGCCTCCAAAATGCCGCGCCAGTACAGCGCGCTGAAGTCCGGCGCAAACAGAGCGCGCGCCATTGCTGCCGCCTGCGGTTGCCGCAGCGCCGCAATCAGCAACAGGAGCAGGCCCAGCGCCACAAGCAAGCCCAGGGTGCGCATGAGCGGTTCCACACCATTGCGCAGCCCGCGGGCACCTGCGGCCACCACGAAACCAATGAAGACCAGCAGCCAGCCAAAGCCTTTCTCGGCATCACGCGCCAGCGCGGCAAATTGCATTTGTGCCTGTTCCATGTCCAGTTGGTCGAGCAGATCGGCAGCACCACGGGCGCTGTATGCGAGACTCCAGCCAGCTATGACGCCGTAACAGGCCAGCAGCAATGCAGCGCCCGCGACTGCCAGCCAACCAAACCAGGTCCACACACGTGAATGCAGACCGGTGCGTGTCCACTGCGCCAGCACGCCGGGAATGTCTGCCTGCGTCCCGCGCGCCAGCAGCAGCTGGCCCGACAGCAATGGCAA